>CAZSXL010000074.1:0-6159 GCA_964611225.1 uncultured Gammaproteobacteria bacterium | reverse complement strand
CCGTTGGTTGTAGACAAATGGTTTCAGATACTATTTCATCCCCCTCACCGGGGTGCTTTTCACCTTTCCCTCACGGTACTAGTTCACTATCGATCACAAAAAGTATTTAGCCTTACCGGATAGTCCCGGCAAATTCAGATGGAATTTCACGTGCTCCATCCTACTCAGGAAAGTTCCGGTAGAGAACACCAATTTTGCATACGGGGCTATCACCCGCTCTGGCTAGGCTTTCCATCCTATTCTGCTATTGAAGATTCTTCTACTTGCTTGCGCATAAAACTTCCTATAACCCCTATGAAAGTTTATCACCGACGTCGTTGCCGACGGCGATAAAAAACTCTCTAGGTTTGGGCTGTTCCGCGTTCGTTCGCCACTACTGACGGAATCGTCTGTTTACACAGACATTGTTTTCTTTTCCTCTAGGTACTAAGATGTTTCAATTCCCTAGGTACGCTACTTAATCCTATGAATTCAGATTAAATTTATTGAGGTTTGCTCAATAGGGTTGCCCCATTCGGACATCTCCGGGTCACAGGTTGCTTGCCACCTCACCGAAGCTTATCGCAGGCTGCTACGTCCTTCATCGCCTTTTTGTGTCAAGGCATCCACCATTCGCCCTTACATCATCCCGACATATTGTCGGTATGTTGTTTCAGATACAGTTGTCTAAACTGTAATTTAATTACATCATCTATTACTCATACTTACTTCCTCGCTTTCAATTGTTAAATTACAGGAGGTTCAATCGGTACAGTTCTACATCAGATATATAAGGCTAACCTCACATGTTAACCTTATATATATATTGTCGAACTTTTTTATTTACTGACTTTAAAGGCCGCTCTTGGCGGCCAACGTCTTCACCAGAAATAGAGGGGAGGGTCTAGCCGTGCTTCGCACTATTTATGGTGTATACATTTTTCATATAGCTTGGATATGGTACAACAGGACTTTTGGTATGTCAATATGTCGGTTATTCACTGGCTATCCACAAGGGGATACATACGATTATCATTGACAAAATTAATAATAAATAGTATAATACCGATGTAGTATCGTGCCTAGTTCTAAAATAGGTAAATAATAAGCTAACATTAGCTAAAATGAAAAAAATACTGTTGGTTTTAAGTCTTTTATGCCTATTGGGGTTAGAGGTAGGTAGTTTCACTTTTTTTTACCTAAGATTAGATAAAATTGAGGAAAGAGTCGTTTATCTTGAAAAGGTGGTAGATGAGCTCCCAACGCCAATGGATCCAAAGAATAATGGGCAGTTAGACCAGAATGTTGCTGATGTGAACGGCAATCAAGTTAATGGCACACTTAAACAGCCGGGAGATCAACAAGTTCAGCCAGGCGAGAATCCATTAGCCAACCATGACACGTTTATTGCTTACGGTGATGACGCCGATAGCGTCATTGCAAGTACAGAGCCTATCTTTGAGGGTGCCTCTGTGCCAGAAGTGGTGCAGTTAGAGAATGGCGATTTACTATTATACTTTGTAGATGCGGAAACATTAAACAGTGGTAGTGGCGGCACCGAACAAATTGGGTATAGTAAATCCAGTGATGGCGGTGTCACCTGGTCAGAGAAAGATCATGTCGTCTTTTCTGGAAAAATCAATCAAGGTCCGGCGGTTGACCCGTCATTAGTGGAGCTAGAGGATGGAACTTTGCGCATGTATTTTTATGGTCCAGATGGTCCCATTACCGATCTGGCTGCGGACACTACTGAACATAATGTATATTCTGCTGTCTCTGAAGACGGCATCAGCTTTGCTGTTGAAGAGGGAATTCGTTTCACAGCTCAAAAGTTAACTGACCCAGAAGTCGTTTTCCACCAAGGGCGGTGGTTGATGTATTACTCACTGGGTACCACTACCGGTATTGCCACTTCCAACGATGGTTTGGCCTGGTCTGATACCGAGTTCGATTGGTCTGGTGGTGGGGTACCGGGAGCATTTGTGGATAATGATGACGTCGTGCACTTATATGGTTGTAACCCGCAAGGTTTATTGACTGCCTCTTCGGTTGATGGAGTAGAATTTACTGAAGAGCCAGTTCAGGCATTTTCAGAAACGGTCATGGGTGTGTGTGATCCTTCCCCAGTCATGATGGGGAGTGGTGTAATGATGGTCTACAAACAAATAGTAAAAGAGTAATTATGTTTTACAAATTATTTAGAGGCGTGTGTACGCGATCACTGAGTAGCCAACTTTATGGGTGAGTCATCTAGGTTTGGATTAAGACGACCAACCCGTAGAGAAGCGGTTGTTGGTGGCTTAGCTGCCGCAGCTGGTGCAGCGTTTTTGGCGCATCAAGAACCTAAACATCCATCTGCACCAATTGGTGAACCAACTGTGGTGCAAGATCCTGTAGATACTAGACAGCGTCGACAGCCATCAACTGGCGTTACAGTCGAAACTCTTGATCATGAAACATATCGGAATGTCATGCTTGATCAGGTGATTGCCTATTTAGCAGCGCTTGATCCTGACTTTTCTGTGACAACGACATTATCTGTTAATGACGTACCCGTCACTGACCAGTTTTTTGGCATCAGCCATCGTATGCCAGATGGCAATTATAGATCGTTAGGCACTGTGTATCCAGATGAGAAAACTGGTTCATTGCAGTTTAATCCGGATGAAGAAATCAGTGCTTGGGTGCAAGCCAGAACCGGTACAGAACTCAATGGATTAAACACAACTAAACCAGAAGACTTAACTGATGCGGCCACTGATATGTTGGAATTGCAAGATTTAATGCAAGAGGATAAAGCCGGTCGATCGGTTGCCACTTCAGATCTTGAGGCTCAGTTGCTAGATAATAAAACCATTACAACAGCGGTTATCGAAGAGGAGCGGTCTCAACAGTCTGATACTGGGAACTGAAGGTAATCCTACAGCTTTTTACACCTTCCCCCTAGCCCCCTTCCTATTCAGGAAAGGGGAATGGCGGTGATTGACAGAAATCATTTTTTAGAGTAAAGAGTAGCCACCGTGCAGACTGATTTTCGTATACTCTAGCCACGGTAACTAGGAGGATTCATGCGTCGAGCCTTGTTCTTCGCCCTGCTCATCGTCATCAACTTCGTCACCGGCTGTGCCAAGCACCTGCCGCCCAACCCGGTCGCAGACCCGACCATCGTCATGCCCAGCGCGGCGCCCATCGAAGCGGAAGTCACGACGCCCGCACCGTTCTGGTACGGGTACATGATCGTCGACTCCGAGAACCATCGGGTGACCTTCCTGCCCTGGAGCGGTCAGGGGAACTACGATCCCTCGGGCGCAGTCTCGGTGGATGGGGTGAAGCTGGACATTGGGTACAGCTTCAAGAACCCGTTCAAGGGTTTCTTCAGCCACGCCGTCATCGGCGACCGGGTCATGGCGCTCATGCCCTTGGGAGCTGACTGTACTGTGCTGGTGCCGGCCTTCGTCTACGACAGCCCCATGAAATTCACGTTCATGGCGGATGGAGTCAGGGGTAGTCTGTACAAGACCTACCTCGATGAAACAGTTGCACCACTGGTCACTGGCGACTGCAGCCAGTACGCGAAGCAGTAGCTCGGCGTAGGCGTGGGTGGTCGGAGTCTCTGTACTTCGATCGCCCCGCCATGACCCCTCTCCTGTCATTCGTTGTACTCATGACGTCCTCTCCCATTTGGGAGAGGAAATTTTGTTTACATTTCTTTAAACCCCTAAAGAAGGAAGGGGTGACCGAGTCTGCGAGGGCGGGGAAGGTGTTGTTTGACAGCTCTCTTTTTTTGATATACAAATGGTTCGCTTACGGAGTCTCCATGTCTTTCAGCGTCCTTCTGTTCTTCGTCCTCAACCTCATCACCCCCACCTACGCCGATCCGCTGGTTGTCATTCCGCCCAGTGCCAAACAGGTGGATCGGCCGTCGATGTGGTACGGCTACATGGTCGTTGATCAGGTCAGCCACAAAGTCGCTCTGCTGCACTGGCAGGGGTGAGCTGGATCCGACCCAGGCGACGGTGGTGACTGGCGTGGTCGTATCGAACATGAATGGCAAGCTGTACAGCTATGCCGTTCCGCTCCCTAGCTTCTTCACCGCAGTCATGGAGATGGGGACGTTCGTGACGACCACTGCGCAGGTGAATGCAAACTGCAGCTTGACCTCGTTCGCGCTGGTATCCAATCCACCCCTCACCATCACCAGCAACGGAGTCACTGGCCGTCTCTACCAGGCCAGCCTGGCGGATGCTGATCTAATCGGTTCGAAGGGCAGCGACTGCGCTCGGATTCTGGACACGAAGCTGCGCTAGGAGCGTACGCTCCGAGTGAGCACGGCTTTGGGGATGTGCCATAAACATCCCCAACCCCACCTCCCAAATGTGAGTGGCAGGAGAGGGGCTTATCATGATATACTAATCTTCTATGGAAGGATCTACACATTTTCAAGTAGACAAAAAAACTGCAGATAGACCCCGAGAGCAATCGTTGCCCGACCCAGAAACAATGAACTGGGAAGATCTGTCCGCTATTTTGCGCCAAGCCGAAGTGTCATTTGAGCGAGTGAAAGCTGCCCATGAGGTTTACATCGCGACGAACACGGAAGAAAAATGGCGCACAGCCACACCAGAACAGAAACAGGCTAGCGATGCTGCTTTGGCGGTTGAACAAGAAGTCCACGATGCTTATGCAATAGCTTCGGCTCGTCGCAATGAAGCGATGATCAAAATGGATCGGTATTTGCAGGAAGCTCACAAGGCTTATCGCTATAGCACCGAAGAAGAACAGGTATTGCTGGAGAAGCGACACCGGTTAGCCGGTAAATTGACTAATGCGGACGGTACAACGTCACTAGAAATTTTCCGTGCCATTGCTGAAATTGACTTACAACTACCACAGCTTGAAGCAACCTGTGATGCCGCTTATGAACGTTTACAGAAAGTGCTGGCTGCCTATGATGCTACCCTCACTGGCCCACTAGAAGTAGACGAAGCGTTAGCGGCTAAGTAACTTCGGCCTGATAACACTTCTCACAGTAAATCACTTCTGGACGTTCTGGTGCATACGGCGTCATCAGTTTCACATTGCATTTAGCACAGGCACGTTCCCACACGTTGAACGGATTTTCTAGTGCCAATCTGGCAAAGTGGCGGCAATTAGGACACAGCCGCGGTAAAGCGAGGTTACGTTGTTTAAGATACGCATATTCCGCAGGCATTATTTTAAAGACAATCGTACATTGTTCGGCACAATCACCAGCATGTGCACATTGAATGATATCTTTGGTGATGGTTTCTGGAATATCGTTGATCTGATCTGGCAGCTGCGCAGCGGTGACAGTATATTGTTTGTCCGCTTTAGTTTCGGTCTTATATTTCCAGCCTTGTTGTTCGATCTTACTTTTAGATAATGTAAAGTGTTCCTGCGCTACCGTTTCGTTATAGGCAAAGGGGGATAGTTCAACCGGAAAGAATTCTCCATATTTATACACTCGCTGCTGTTGATCAACGTACGGTTGTGTATCCATGTGAGCCATCACCTTGGGCAGCAACTGTTCGTATTCTTCCTTTGTATATTGCTGATTCAAAATACAATATTGTGAATTGCGCAAACCGATACAGCCAAAACAATCTTTACAGTTGGTACAGTTATAACTGTAGAATACATTATGTCCGCCCCACACTACCGCATCAAACAATAACATCGAACCATGAATTCCGGAATCGATCAGTTCATACATTAACTCCGCTTCAGCCCCTACACCGTAACCGTCATAGCAATCGGACATTGGGCCGACAGCATTCACGCAGTAACGGCAATCGTTGACACCGCGGGCATCAAAGCAATACTCGCAGTTTTCGGTATTCAGCAAATTGTTACCAGTGGAACGTGGTGCGTTGGTTGCGTTGGTAAAACGGTGGATAGCAGATTGTTTGAGAGTGGTAAATTTTTTAGTGATCTCTATTACGTTTTGGTAGCTTCCCAAATCTACCTCAGCTAATCGTTGTCGATAGGTAACTTCATCTAGCTGTTCGTTAAACCAGCAAAACGACTTATTGCGTAAATTCACACAACCAAAGCAATCGTGCACATTACGGCATTCATATAAAAATTGACTATCTCTAACTTGCGTGCAGTTTTGGACAAACTGGACATTATATAAGGTGTTGCCGCCAACCGTTTCAT
>CAZSXL010000073.1:0-6208 GCA_964611225.1 uncultured Gammaproteobacteria bacterium | reverse complement strand
AATTATTACTGGTTTAAAAACCATTGGGACTGGGTGGGCCGATGGAATTATTAGATAACTCTAAAGTAACATTTGAACAATTTACCCTGGATCCCCAGGAAACGCGCTTGTTATTTCGTGAAAAAGGTTGGAAGACAGTGACTGGGTTTCAATCCCGTAATGCCCCACATCGAGCCCATGAATATTTGCAGCGCATTGGTTTAGAAGTAACCGACGGGTTGTTTATCAATCCGGTGATTGGCAAGAAAAAAGCCGGGGACTTTACCGATGAAGCCATTTTGGCTGCTTATCAATATATGGTGACAGAGGTGTTTCCACGGGATCGGGCAGTGTTGTCCATATTACCGTTACAAATGCGCTATGCTGGTCCACGCGAAGCTATTTTGCATGCTATCATTCGCAAAAACTTTGGTTGTACACATTTTATTGTGGGGCGTGACCATGCTGGAGTGGGGACATACTATGGCACCTATGCCGCGCAAGAGATTTTTCAAACGATCGAAGATATTGGTATTACTATTCTGAACTTAGAAAATAGTTTTCATTGCAAAAAATGCGAAACCGTGGCGACGGCCAAAACCTGTACCCATAGCGATGATGTCCGTACTGGTCCGTCGGGAACGATTATCCGAAAATTATTACAGCAAGGTGAGGTGGTGCCAGATACCATCATGCGTCCAGAAATTTCACAACTCCTGATTAAGTTAGGTAAAGTGTTCGTCGAATAACTATGGATCTGTTTACTGATCTTGGTGATTTAAAAAAGGGCGTCGTGATCCATCATTGGGATACCGATGGCATTGTCTCGGCAGCGCTATTGCGCAATTATTTTCAACGACAATATCCTGATAAGACGCTTGATCTATTCATGCCGACGGTAACGAACTATTACCTGACGGATGATCAGTATGATTACCTGCAAGCCCAAGGCTATCAGTTTATTGTGACCTGTGATTTAAATTTTCCCAGTGACACGGTGCAAGGATTAGCCAAACGGTGGCCGGGTCAAGTCTATTTTTTTGATCACCACCATCATCCCGCGCCACATGAGAATGTCCATTACTACAACATGGAGCACCCGGCGTGTGCTTCCCATATTGCCGAACGTTTAGGCTTACCGTATGATTTATTGCCAGTGATTGCGATGGTCGGTGATCGTGAAGAGGGGATTCAACAAGATAAATTATATTACCCACATGTCCAAGCCATGATGGCTGAGCACCACCTGACGTTTAGTCAACTGCTGGATGCGCGGCGTTTGATTGATTCTAACTACATTGTGGATGATTACGATGGTATTGTGGAGACGATTCGTTTATTGCAAGATGATCCAATGGCTATTTTTACCGATGTGCGCCTCCGGGATAACTTAGCGAAGATTGATGCCGATATTATTAAGTGGCTAGAAGTTGAACCAACTAAATTATCGGACACGGTCTGGTTTTGGGAAATTACTACCCATTTTAATATTTTGTCCCATATTACCCGAGCCTTATCGCGCCAGTTTCCAGATAGAGTCATTTTCACCCGGCAGTTGAAGAACAGTCAGTACACCTGTTATGTCCGGCGCCGTGACGCCGCTGTGGATGCACGTGACATGATTAGCTATGCGCATACCTTAGGCCTAAACAGCGGCGGTAAGCCAGAAGTTGCTGGCATCATTATCCCGAGTGATCAGTTCGAGACGGTGTTTCCCAAATTGCAAACCCATTTAATTTCTTTAGCAACCCCATCCCGTGGCTAACAGTACTAATATTACCTGGCACGACAGCGCCGTAGTGAAAGCCGATCGTCGTCAGCATTTAAAGCAGCGCAGTTTCATTTTATGGTTTACAGGTTTATCGGGATCCGGTAAATCCACTTTGTCCGTAGCGCTCGAGCAATATTTATTTCAACAAGGTTATTTGGTTTATCGTTTAGACGGTGATAATATTCGCCATGGTTTGAATAGTAATTTAGGGTTTTCACCGGATGATCGGACTGAAAATATTCGGCGCATTGGTGAAGTCAGCAAGTTGTTCGTGGATGCCGGTGTCATTGCCATGACCGCTTTTATTTCACCGTATCAGGTGGATCGCGCCCTAGTGCGTGCCATGGTAGAGCCAGGCGAATTTGTGGAAATCTATGTAGAGTGTTCGGTGGAAGCCTGCGAACAACGTGATACCAAAGGACTATATGCCAAAGCTAGACGGGGAGAGATTAAAGAATTTACCGGTATTAGTGCCCCGTACGAAGCTCCAACCCAGCCAGAAATTACGATTGCGACCGAAGGTAAAACGGTGACGGAATGTGTGCAGCAGTTAGTAATGGCACTGGAAACCAAAGGTTATCTGCAGCGGCCATGAAACTAGCCCACCGCTGGTGGTTGCTCGACAGTGTTATTCTCCTGTTACTCACCAGCATCAGTAGTGCTTGGTTTATGTGGCACCATGCCTACGGTGCGTATGGTGACGATTCACCTGGTTACATCTACTCTGCCCATCAGTTGCTGACCGGTGAAGCGTTAGTGCAACAAGATGCTTTGGTGCAAGATGCCTTAGCCTGGTTTGGTAATGAACAGCATGCCCGCTTTGTCGCCCCCGCTCATCATGAGATTATTGCACCGACTGGTTGGATTACGTCGCGCTACCCGTTGGGAATGAGCGTCTTAATGGCGCTAGCGGCTTGGCTAAGTGGTACGGTGACGGGGATCTATTTAGTAGTGCCGGTGTTTGCGGTCATTGTAGTGTTGTGTACTTATCTGGGTGCCATCTGGTTACTACCGGTAGCGGCAGTCTGGAAGCGGCTAGTGGGCATTGGTGCGGCCGTGATCGTGGTGAGTTGTGATCTCTTTGCCCATTACGCCGTGGCGCAACCGATGCGTGAAATTCCATCACTGGGATTGTTTTTAATCGCCGTATTGATTTTTTGTACCACACTACGTGCGACTGGTTGGAAGCAAGCGCTAGGGATGGTGATCGCTGGCTTAGCTTTTGGCTATAGCGTTGGGATTCGTGAAACCGGTGCCATCTTAGTGCTGCCGTTAATTTTATTTGGCTTGAGCCGAGTGCAGCAACAGCGCTGGCGCGTGGCGGGTTGGTTTTTGTTAGGAGCGGTGATGGCGTATAGTTGGTTTATTGTGCAGGCGGTAAACATTACTGCGCACAAAGAAGCCTTTCGCGATAAGGATATTACCACTATTGCGATCACAGCCAATATCGATCATATCCAATCCTTAAGTATTACCAACCTGTGGGATAATCAGGGCAAATTTAAGCCAGGCGTCGGTGGCTTGCAGCAATATTGGGAAGTGATTAACAACTTTAGCGCCTGGCCATTATTTCTGTTTTGCGCGCTTATTGGGTTGTGGTATGCCTGGAAAAAGGATCCCGCGCTGGGTCGCCTGTTAGTCAGCTGGGTGGTATTAGTTGTATTGCTCTTTGGCATGTGGGTGAACCCGTATCCGCGCTATGTGTTACCGATTTTGCCGGTACTAGCCTGGGCTAGTATGTTAGGTATGTTTGCCATCTGGCAATGGTTTGTACAGTTGTTTCAGTTACGGCGCGGTACTAGCATGGCCATGCTTGGTTTAATGGTGTTGGGATTTGTGCTCGCTAATCAGCCTGCTATTGCTGAGCGCCAGGAGCATCTCCGGACGGGAGCAGCTGTTGATCGGGAGTTGACCAAGGCTGATTTAGATCTTGTTATTCAGGCTAGTACAGCCGTAATCACGGATGCGCAGTCCACTGGTAAGACACCATTACTATTGATGTTGGGTGCTACCAAAGGGGGATTGGCGGAGACGATCATGACCCATGCCGATCTGCGGGTGATTCGGTTTCCCAGTAAGGAAAAAGAGCAACCGCCGTTGGATCAGCTAGCGGCCTATATCCGTCATCTCGATGAGACATATACCCTTTATTTATGGTATGATCCCAGCGTTACTGCCAATGAACAGCGCTTCTATAACCAACAAGTGTTAGTGCCCATTATCCAAACCACTACTTCTTATCAACCGGCCATTAGTATTTATCGGCTAGAGTATTAACTATGCCATTACCAACCACCATCGCCGAAATTAAAGCCTATCAGCAGCCGCACGACAGTATCTTTAGTCGGTTGATCTACCGCAAGATTTCAAAAGTGCTGACGTTCTACATGCTAAAATGGATTCCAGGAATCTCGGCCCCAGACGTCACTATTATTTCTTTTGCCTTTGGTCTAGTAGGTGCCGTTGGCTTAATGTACCCTGCCTGGTGGGCAAGGATTTTGGCTTTTGTGTGTATTCAGTTATCCTTTGCCTTTGATTGTTCCGATGGGGAAGTCGCCCGCATGACTGGCCGCGGTAGTAAGTTTGGCATTTGGTTTGATAGCATTTCCGATCGCACCAAAGAGATCATTTGGTTTTTTGCCATTGCCTGCCAGTTCTATTGGTTTGCACCCCAAGCGGCTGACCCCAGTAATTGGCAAGTGCTGATTAGCGGACAGCTTGGCCATAGCCCCTGGATTATCTACCTAGCCGCCGCTACCTCGCTCGGTACATTACTAGTTGGCTACTTGCGTGAAGCCAAGAAAAGCATTTTCCTAACCGAACGTAAACCAGAAATTGTCCTTAAATCTGGTTTGCATATCGGCACGGTCGATGTGATTACCGTCTTACTATCCTTTGGCGCGTTACTAGGGTTTAATTACTACACGCTGTGGATTATTCTCCTACCCACACCCTTATTTATCCTGAAACAGTTAGTCAGCACCTATCGTCAATCCAATAAACCCAATCGACAATCTACCACAGCGTTGGTGAATGTGGGTAACGATGATTAAACGTTATCGTAAATATACGAAAGCACTTCGTATAAGTAGTTAGACTAAAATCACTTGCCCATATGACAGACCAAGGTCCCATGCTATACAAAAATTTCCCAGCAGGCTGCACAGACAAAGAACTCAAAATTGCTGTTGCGGACTATGCTAATGAAATTACTAAAAATAAAGCACAACCCAATGTGGTTCTTCAATGTGCACCATTAGTTCAACTTGGACTTGGAGAACTTCAAGGCCGTTTTGCAAAAAGAACAATGTACGCGTCCTTGATGATTGCTTTTTGCTCATTAATTATGTCTGCAACAGCAATTTACCTTAGTATAAAAACCCTAGAATTAAGTCAAAACCAAAATAAATCAACGGAAGACGCTATCGATATTTCAAGGGAGGACAAGTGACATCCAGCTAACAGTGCCCAACCGGTTCGTTGCGGCTTACCCAAATGCTCGCCATTCTGTTTTACCTCCCTCCCCAACCCTCCCTCCTCTGAAGGAGTGGAGGGAGGGGTAAGATGGTTACTGTGTTCTACAGCGTATTTCCCACTCCTTTGAGGAGGGGATCAAGGGGAGGTATGAGTAGCGGCGCCCTTTGGCCGTAGAATCTCCCAATCCGTCTTATTGAAAAATCTTAAAGCCACCAAGATCAGACAATAGATGCTAGCACCAGCTAGAATACTAATTGGCAGTGGTACGTGAGGTTTCAATAAGATGATACCGCCATACATGACAGCGCCAGCTACAACCGCGGGAAAGAGTTTCCACAGCGTCAGCCAGTAGCTATCCTGCGTAAAGCGTTTGGCTAGAATGTACATCACGGTCTGAATAAGGATTTCAGTAGATAGCGTGGCCATGGCGCCGCCTAAGAAGCCGAACTGGGGAATGAGGATGATATCTAGAATAATATTCACGACCACGCTGCCAGCCTCTAATTTGGTGCGCAACGGTTGCTGATCAATGGTGGCAAAGACCTGACTAGAGGTTGTGCCAAGCAAGCGGACAGCAAAAAAGAGACCGAATAGTTCCAAAGCTGGCGTGGCTGACCACAAGGATTCCTTATAGACTAATTGCATGACTTGATCGGCCAGCGCGGTTAAACCGACACCTAACGCAATTCCAACCGCGCCCAGATAGCGCATCGAGAACAAGACTACGCGGCGGTATTTAGTTAAATCGGTTTTATAGTATTCATACAGATACGGCGCGATCACTTGTAAGCCAATCCTGGGAAAGATCAATAGAAAGACAATAATGCGGCTAGCGGCACCATAGCGACCAATATCACCGGCGGGAATATCCGCCCAGCCAGTTACCTGATAGAAACGCAGGATCAGTTTATCGATTTCAAAATAAACGGTAGTGACCACGGCTTGCATGCTAAACCACAGACCCTCACCCAGCATGGGCTT
>CAZSXL010000072.1:0-6235 GCA_964611225.1 uncultured Gammaproteobacteria bacterium | reverse complement strand
AAAACCTCAGGTGACTGGACTCAAACCTTAGATCAGTTAGCTATCGGCAGTACTGCCAAAATTGAAGGCCCGTATGGCCGCTTTAGCTATGCCTGTTTACCAAAGGATAATCTTGATTATGTCTTTGTGGCCGGAGGGATTGGTATTACACCATTACATTCCATGATTACCGAGCTACTGGCTCAATCGAGCCAAAAGCAGATTACACTATTATATAGTGCCCGCACGGTTGAAGATTTTGCTTTTAAAACTGAATTCGATCAACTCGCCACTACTCACTCCAATTTCAAATTGGTGTACGTGACCGGACGTATCGACCAAGCGTGTCTGCAAAAAGAAGTACCGACATTATTACAACAGCATTATTTTATCTGTGGTCCCAAACCAATGATGAAAAGTATGGTAAACTGTTTGCGCGGCTTAGGAGTAAATAAATCACAGATTCATTTTGAAGCATTTGCCTTAAACTAATGTCACATCATCATTTACCAGATTTAGTAGCGAAATTAAAACAGCATGGTGACCGCCTGACTACCAATCGTTTGCAATTACTAAAATATTTATGTCAGCAACAACGCCCAGTCAGTGTGAAACAAATTGAACGCGCTCTACCTAAGGTGAATATCGTCACCCTCTACCGCATTCTAGAACATTGGCAAAACGATGGCATTGTTGAACGGCTAACCCATGACCCAAAGGAGCAATATTTTGAAATTGCCTCGCCCTACCACCAACATCACCATCATACGGTCTGCCAACACTGTGGTAAAGTAACAGACATTGAATGTGAGTTGAAGTTACCAAACTTTAAAAATTTTGTGCCTAGTATGCACGTGGTGACCGTCTATGGTTGGTGTCAGTCCTGTCTAAAATCACTTACTCACGACTTGCCAAAAGGTCAGCACCAGATCCGCCGTAATCGCAACCAGCAATAATACCATCTCCAAACGGATCCCCTTCTGTTCGGTGGTTAAGCCAAGCACAAATTGCATGGTATCGCTAACCGTATCCCATTTTTCATTCACAATGCCCATGCGCGCTTTGATTTCTAACTCGGTGATTAAATCGACATATAATTTTTCCGTGCGCGCATCTGCCCAGGCTTCCGGTGGCGTTTGTTGAAAACCATATTCATAAAAAGAATGTGTCCGATCACGTAGCACTTGCCCCAACGTTTTTAAGATATGCTTACGGCGAAACTGAATCCGCCCAGTTTTCTCAATCGGCCGCAGTATCCGGTTCAATTGGTAAAGCTGCTGATCCACTGTACTATCCATGCGTTGCAGCACCACGGCTTGAGCAAAGGCAAACGATAATGCCACAATCACTGGTAGTGTGATCTCCTGTAATTCCAGATGCCCATAGCTGACGTTATCTTGTTTACCAATATCTAATGAAAAAGAGGCGGTCACTTCAGGCATGACCGGTGATTTCATGACCGCTTTTAGTTCCGCAACAAAGGCTTGTTGTTTCACAAGTGGCACATTCCAAAAGACCACCACCCCAAAACTGAATACCGCCGCAAAACTGGCTTGTCCAAAGGTATAGACCAAAAGGTCTTCACGCTTTAATACTAACGATTGCTTATGATTAGAAATCCGATCAGTATAAATGCGTAAAGCCAGCGAGCGTACAAAGATCATAGGGCTGACATCTTATCAATTTGCCGTAAACCCCACAAGGCATGCTCACGCACCAACTCTTCCCTATCTTGCGCCAACTGTTCCAACGCCACACCAGCTGGTGGGCTACCCCAATTGCCTAAGGCCACCGCTACGTTCCGCAACAAACCGCTCCGTTTAGCGCGCATGATCGGTGTACCTTGGTAACGCTCCAAAAACGTTGCTTCGGTTAATTGTGCCAGTTCTACTAACGGTGGGGCTTGGCGGTGAAGCGCCGCTTCTAACCAATCACTCTGCATCTGCTTGGCTTGTGCTGTATCATTCCACGGACAGACATCCTGACAAATATCACAACCATAAATCCGATTATGTAATAATGGACGCAACGCTTCTGGGATCACGCCCTTACTTTCGATGGTCAGATAGGAGATACATTTACGAGCATCAATCACTTTATTGCTACGATGGCATTAGTGGGGCAACTAGTGACACATTTTGTACAGGTTCGACAACCACCCCTTGCTTTATGGGTCACCGGCCACAACGGTTGATCCAGAATGATTTCACACAAGAATAAATAGGAGCCAAACAGTGGGCTAATCAGCATCGAATTATTACCGGTAAAACCAATCCCCGCTCGTTCAGCTAGTTCGCGTTCCAAAATCGGCCCAGTGTCTACATACGCCCGAGCCACTACCTCTGTTCCTAACACTACTTCAATCTGGTCAATTAACCTTAATAGTTTTTTCTTGATCACATGATGATAATCCCGACCCCAAGTATAGCGCGCAAAAATACCACGTGAGGGATCATCTAAAACGTCTGGGGGTAAATCAGTTGTGCGATAAGTGTAAGCCAACGTAATGACGGTTTTGGCACTGGGTAAAATCGCCTGCACATCAGCGCGTTTCTCCTTACGACCATCGGTTTCTAACCACGCCATATCCGCCTGATAATGGTGATCCAACCAATCTGAAAAATACGGGAACGTTGCGGCTGGTGTCACCGGCAAAATCCCTACTTGGGTAAAACCCAGGTGGCCTTTGGCGAAGTGGACAAGTTGCAGGCTTAAATCTTCGGTCATGTGCTATCATCCAACCATGACGAGTTTCACGGTGTCAACTAGAGCTCTGACCAGCTTTCGGCAGCGTTTGCTTGCTTGGTATCGACGAGCTGGGCGTGATTTACCGTGGCGCCATACCCATGATCCCTACCACATTCTGGTCTCTGAAATGATGTTGCAACAAACCCAGGTAACTACGATAATGAGTCGTTACCAACGTTGGTTAAAACGCTTCCCTACTGTCCAAATATTAGCCCAGGCCACCAGCGCAGACGTTTTGCAGGAATGGTCTGGCTTGGGTTATAACCGCCGACCACTAGCCTTGCACAACATTGCCAAATTAGTAGTGGAAGAATATCACGGCAAGTTTCCGCAGGATATTAAAACCTTAAAACAATTTAAAGGCATTGGTGACTATACAGCTCATGCAATGGCCAGCTTTGCCTTTAAACAACGCGTACCATTGGTGGACACTAACATTAAACGAGTCTTAGGACGGATTTTTTTTGGTTACCGCAAGTTAGAAACGATTCGTGACGATGTTGGTATTTTTTGGGAATTAAGTCTCCAGTTGATTGCGCCGGCCAAATCACCCTATGATGTTAATCAAAGCCTGATGGATTTTGGCGCGCTGGTGTGTACCGCTAAACAACCCAAGTGCCCCACTTGCCCCATGCGCACCATGTGCAAATCGTATCCAGATATTTTAACCGCTCATCCGGATCGGTTACGGGTGAAAGCTAAACGCTCCGAACCACTGTTCTTCGGCCAACCCCGCAGAATTTGGCGTGGCCAGATTCTTAGCTTCCTCCATACCCAACAGAGCAATACTGCCACCCTTAACGTGATTGGCAAAGCGATTCAACCAGACTGGGATAATGATCGGTTAGATTGGTTAAAGGCTGTGATCGTTACGCTGGTAAAAGATAACATGGTGGAGATAAATGGTAGAACTGTCTTAATTAAGGTATAATACTAGGCGATGTTCCCTCTTATTCTCGCTATTGCCCCGTGGCTAAGTATCACTACGGATCCAGCTGAACTAACCTACTTCAATAGTGCCAGTGAAACACAGGTTGTTTCTTATGATGATCGCGTCAGCGACGTGCAGGCCATGCGCATTAGCCAGAATGATGATCCGTATATTCTAGTATTACTTAGAACCAAACATAAATTGCGTCTGAAACTGTATGATGATGACACTACCTTGCTGG
Organism: uncultured Gammaproteobacteria bacterium; assembly: GCA_964611225.1. Classification (GTDB taxonomy): domain Bacteria; phylum Patescibacteriota; class Patescibacteriia; order UBA9570; family UBA9570; genus UBA9570. Next base: position 2,336 of record CAZSXL010000072.1, on the reverse strand, counting down.
CTACCAGAACCGTGCGGGCAGTCAACGAGCCTTACCGCATTGGGGCAGTTCGACTGGAATATTTAACCAACGCCAAGGCCATTCAAGTGCGCTTCATTCGCATAAATGATGATACTGACGAACCCATTACTTATATCCGTAAACGATTTTTGGTTAAACCAAGTAACGATAAAATAATCCAGTTGATCCGTAGTAGTTCATCGGCAATTGCTGAACCCACCGCCACAGACAACGAAACCGATGCTGCCATCCTAGATTACCTGGCAGCAGCCCGCTTATCCGCCGGGGCGTTACCAATTAAACGCAATACTAGCTTAGATTACGGCTGCGCCCTGCACGCTGAATACATGCGCGTGAATGATGACATGACCCATGATGAAGATAGTACTGCGGCTGGTTATACGGAGGAAGGGGCCGAGGCTGGTACACGCAGCGTCATCACTTATCAGTACGATAATAGTCTAGTGTCTGCCCTTGACCTATGGCTAGCAGCGCCTTATCACCGGTTCCTACTATTGTACCCAGAACTAACTTCAACTGGCTGGGCAATGTCAGACGCACTAGCGTATAACGAGTATTACAACAAATACTTTGCCTGCATGAATGTGACCGATGGGACAGCCACAGCTAGCTCCGGCTATGATACCAATACCACCTATTGGAATTACCAAAACCACGAACCCATTCCGTATCCAGGTGTAAACCAACTGAATGTGCCAGTAGCATTTCATGGCAACGAAGAGCCAGACCCACTCGAGGCGTTTGGCGGTACTTACCCCACTGGTTATGCTGTCTCGCTGATCTTTTCTGGTCAAGACACCATCACCGCTGCTACGGTGGCCTTGGTGGATGAACATGGCAACACGAAAACTGGCTATCTGCGCACCCCTAATGAAGCCGACGACCCAAACCAATATTTTCAGGGTAATGCTATCTTATTTATTGCCGAGGAGCCATTTGAGTACAGCACCACATACACAGCAACCGTAACGGCACAACGCAATGGGAGTGACTACGAAAAAATCTGGAGTTTTAGAACGGAATCAGACCAGTAACTATGCGTACGGATTGGAACAAAGTCGCTAAGTGGTACGGCAAACACGTGCAAGGCAGTAGCACGTTTCAAAACACTACTATTTTTCCACAAACCATCGCCTTACTGCAACCGTCTGCTCATCAAGTGGTATTAGATATTGCCTGCGGTGAAGGTTCATTTGCGCTGAAGCTAGCTGGTAGTCAGCCAGTGACGGTAGTTGGCTTTGATTCCGCCACCCAGTTGATCACTCAAGCTAAGCAACAGCTTAAACAAAAGCGTGCTAAGGGCGTCACTTTTCTGGTTGGTGATGCTACTCATTTTCCGGCAGCTGTGACCGCAGAGCGTTATGATGCTGCTACCTGTATTTTAGCGCTGCAAAATATTGGGGACTATACGCGTGTGTTTAAAGAAACTGCTGCCATCCTCAAGCCAGGCGGCAAATTTGTTATTGTCTTGAACCATCCCTGTTTCCGACCGCCGAAACAAAGTGGCTGGGGGTTTGATGACCAACGTAAATTACAGTATCGCCGCATTGATACCTACCTTAGTCCCTATCACGTGGCGCTAGACGCGCATCCCGGCAAACGGCAATCCGACAGTACTGTCTCTTTTCACGAACCACTACAACATTACATCAGTGGCTTAGCCAAAGCTGGCTTCATGATTGATGCGCTGGAAGAATGGCAATCAAACCGTACTAGTTTACCTGGTGCCCGTGCCAAAGCCGAAAACCGCTCCCGCCAAGAGTTCCCCTTGTTTATGGCTATTCGGGCCCGATACCAGGGTCAGGCAAAGTAGCAAGCGGCTGACTGGCTTTGCGCAGTAACCACCACCAGGCGGCTAAGGTTACGCCAGCCAACAAGACAAAGCCAATCATAAAGATATTCTGGGCAACTTTAAACAGATCACGCTTACTCACAGTCACACTCAACAGCCGATCTGGTTCACCCAGTTCACCATCGGTCTGCACAGATTGTGATGACAACAAAAATTTAGCTTTCGGTAAGGCTGTCACCGGAATACCGAGATCCCACTGTTCGTCGCTTTTCACGGTAGTGGTACGGAAAGGCTGGCCATCACAGACGGTTAAGGCAATCGTTTGTTCAGCTTGGCCCACTCCGGCCAAATCTAAACTGGAAATATCTTGAGCGGTCACGCTTTGAGTCGTGGTAATAGCTTGCTGATTCACGGCAGCTACACTAGTGGCTGGTGTCACAGCTTCTGCCGGAGTTGCTGCCAAGTCATACACTTTCCAGTAATTAGGTACAACTACGACAACAAATAATAATACTGCCAGCAC
>CAZSXL010000071.1:0-6273 GCA_964611225.1 uncultured Gammaproteobacteria bacterium | reverse complement strand
CCATACTGATCAGTCGGACCATAGTCCACAAATGAGGTTGAGGGTTCATCAGTAGTCCAGGTAAACGTAGCGGTTGTTTTAGTAGTAGTGATGGTTGTGTCGGAAATAACTGGCGCAGCAGTATCCACTGGTAGCGTAGTGAATGTGCAGTCACTGGATTCGTATGTACCAACATGCCCCTCAATTTTGCTATCTTCCGCAGACAACTTACAAATATACGTGGTATCTGGTTTCAGATCAGTGATTGTAAACACAGGGTTGATCGTGGTCTCATCATCCTCCTGTATAAATTCCTTAATCGTACCGGCAATTTTATATTTGATGCTAGAATTCGTCAGGATATTGGTTTGCCACTGTACCGTAACTGTGTCAGTGGTGATATCAGTAAACACAGGTGCTGTGAGTGTAACTGTACTTTGTTCACCAATTTTTCCAGGCTTACCGGAACCGTCACTAGCCGAAGATACAAAGGCATATAATCCAAGCTGATCTGATAACGACGCATGGCTCATCAGCCATTCACCATTCGCATCGACCACCACATTCATGATCGGAGATATTGTTTTTGTCGTGGCGTTGTAGCCAAACAGATCAAGATTTGTGCCAGGATAAGCGGTTCCATAGACTGTGTCCTCAAACCAACTGGTAAAGGTGGGTGGATCCCAGGCTTTAACATCTGAACCAAACGCGATCAACTGCTGGCCACTATCTTTAGTGAAATTAACAAACACATTGTTGAGATGTGAGTTATTCTTTGTGCCAGCGCCAGTATAGTTAATTGCCGTTCCGGTTGAAAAAATAGTATTGCCGGCTTGGTTTGGCGCAGCCACACTGCCACCGATAGTATTACCAACGGCATTGGCATTAGTCATAATTCCATTAAGACCATTTGAGCTATAATTTCCAGCAATCAGTGATGAGTAGCCGATGTTGTTACCGTAAATATTATTTTGCGAACTGCCATCTAGTAACAGAATGCCCCCGGTTCCATTAGCAACAACAGTGTTATTACTAATGGTATTGGCGGCTGACCCATTCATAGTAATACCAGCTAGGACATTTCCGGACACGGTTCCATTTGGCGTCATACCTACTACATTTTCGGTGATCGTATTATTATCCGAACCATTCAATAAACTAATGCCATTACCAGCGTTGTTATTCAAATTATTTTTAGACAGCGTACAGTTATCACAATTACTCAATTGAATTCCATCGCCATTACCCCCAGTTAGTGCCACAAGCGTTTTTTCAATGAGTATACCAGTACTGTTTTTAACAACAATACCTTGTTGGGTGTTACTATTAGCACTGCTTTGGCTGATCGTTCCACCGTTACTACCTAACACTTGGAAGCCCACCCCATCATCAAACGAAGTAGCTACATTGTTGATAGAAAAATTATCCGCCCCTATTTCTGTCACCACTGCACCCGTACCAATAGTGGTACAATTTTTGACAAGTAAATTGTTAATGGTAATATTATCAGCAGCTAAATCTAAGCCAACGGACACCGCATTGGCACAATCAATAGTCACCTTCGTACCATCCGGCTTCTGACCATTGATGGTTAGACCATTATCGGTCAAGGCTGGTAAGATAGCAGTCAATGTAATAGTATTGACGCCATTCGCAAACTGAATGGTGTCCGTCCCGGCTATGAAAACCGACTGCTCAATTGCTTCCTTGATCGTACAATCACCTGGAGCTACATCACAACTGCCATCAGAATCCACAGCACTAGAATTAACCGTGAGGGTGGCAGCGTATACGGGTGTACCAAATCGATCCGGGTAGATAATCTGTACCGTGGTAGTCACAAACGCAATCATCGCTACCAACACCATGGAATAAGCCAGCGTACCAAACCGCACATTATGTTGAGTACGGCAGTGATTGAGATAGGATGCTTTGTAACCAGATTCAGTTAATTCGTTGACTGCTTGAAAACTACGATGAGTTGGCAAAAACAACAAAGCCCAAACGTGTTGCAAGCCCAGGAGTACATGTAACAGTAGTAACCAAGCTTGACCGAATAGAGATGGTTTACCGGTTTGTATAACGCGCATAATTTGTTTTTTAAGTAATTCCGACATTTTTTCCCAAATAAACACAATTTCAAACTTTATTGCCATCATTGTAGCAAAAAAAAGGGCACATGTCAACACCTTCCCCCATCCCCTTCCTATTCAGGAAGGGGAGAAAATTCACCATCTTCATTCTCCCTCTCCTACATAGGAGAGGGAGTTAGAGGGAGAGGTGTTAAACCTCAATCACTACTGGCAACACCATTGGGCGACGCTGGGTCTTCTGGAACAAGAATTGTCCAATATCATCCCGTAATTTGTTTTTGATCAACTGTGTGTTGACGGCGCCGCTGTCCGGATTTTTGTTGTCACAAATCCGTTTAACTTTCTCACGCGCTTCATCAATCAGGTGCTTAGCATCTTTCATGTACACAAAGCCACGGGAAATAATGTCTGGCGTACCGATCAATTGACCAGTCTGCGTTTTGATTGTAACGATGATCACAAACATCCCATCTTCACTCATCAGTTGGCGATCACGTAGTACCACTTCTTGCACATCGCCTACCCCCAACCCATCGACCATGACGTAGTCGGACGGAATTTTTTCTTTGGTCAAATGGCCTTCGCCACCGGAGAATTCCATAATCTGGCCGTTGGTCGTAACAAACACATGCTCTTCAGGCCATTGCACTTCCATAGCAACTTGTTTAGCTGCTTCTAGCAAGAAGCGGTTACCTTCTACAGGAATAATGTATTTAGGATTGAGTAACCGGAATAATAATTTTAAGTCTTCGGCTTTGGCATGACCACCAGCGTGCACATCCATCATTTCGTAATGGATCACTCTGGCGCCTTCTTTCAAGAGGGTGTCTTTCAACCGTTGCACGGTGCGTTCATTACCAGGAATAACTGATGACGAGAAAATCACGGTATCCCCTTTTTGAATGCGGAAGAAACGATGTTCACGGGTGGCAATACGCATCAAAGCAGCGTTACTCTCCCCTTGGGCACCGGTACACATGACCGTGACCTTATCATCCGGCAACCGTACCGCTTCTTGCGGAGTAATAATGGTTTTAGCATTGACCTTTAAATAGCCCAGCTGCTTAGCAATTTCAATATTACTTTTCATGCTGAACCCTTCAATCACTACTTTGCGACCATATTTTTCTGACACCCAAATCACCTGCTGTAACCGATTCAACAACGAGGCAAAGGTACCGACAATAATCCGACCAGTGGCTTTGCGGAAAATATCATCTAAGGTAAAACCAATCACACTTTCGGAAATCTGATGTCCTGGAGACGGTGCATTGGTAGAATCGGACATCAATGCCAAAACGCCCTGCTTACCTAAGTTGGCAATTTTAGCAAAGTCAGTCACTTCATCCATGATCGGCATTAAGTCAAACTTAAAGTCGCCCGTATGGACTAAAGTGCCTTCTGGGGTGTGCACAATAATACCGACACAATCAGGAATATTATGGTTAACCCGGAAAAATTCCACCGAAAAAATGCCTAGCTGTAATGGCTGATCGACGTTAATTTCACGTAAATCAATCCGACCTTTATCCGGAAAATCTTCTTGGCGTTTATTAATAATGCCGTTGGTCAGTTTAGTGCCATAAATCGGTGGGTGGTGCAGTAACGGCGATAAATGCGGAATACCTCCGATATGATCGTAGTGACCATGGGTAATAATAATAGCTTTTAAGTCTTTCTCCCGGCCCTTTAAGTAAGAGACGTTAGGAATAATATAATCGATCCCTGGTTGATCTTCTTCCGGAAACTGTAAGCCACAGTCAATCAAAATGATATCTTTACCATATTCGATCATGGTCATGTTGCGACCGACTTCTTCGACTCCGCCGACGATAGCGACGCGTAACTTATGTTTACCGACGCCCATCGGCATTGGTGCCAAAGCTGGCTTGGTGAGCACCGGACGACTCGCACCATTGGCGCGGTTGACAGTGCGTTGAATAGTGCGGGGTTTCCGTTTGAACGGAAAATTCTGTGAATGCTGTTGCATCATAATGTATTAGTTTTTAATCCGGTCTGTCTTGATATGCCAATTGAGAATGTCGGCAAACCGATCAGACGGTAATGAAATATATTGTGAATCCACGCCTTTGACCTCTTTAGTCATTGCATAGGTATAATAAGGGTTGTACAGGATAATAGCTGGAGTCTCTTCAGCCAAGATATTCTGAAAGTTAAAATATTTTAAGCGGCGTTGTTCTTCATCGCTGGTCTTACGAGCAGTCTCTAACAAGTCATCAATATTCTTTTGGTAGAAGACAGCTAGCGCTAAGCCGGGATGCTCCATTTGCGTGGAATGCCAAAAAGCATAGGGGTCAGGGTCACTACCAATGATGGCACCAAATAAGAGCGCTTCGTAATCACGTGGTTTGATGATTTTATCTTGAATGTCGGCTGGTTCGTAGACGTTCACATTCACCTTAATACCCATCGCTGTCCAATTCTCTTGGAGCACTTGCAACATCGCTAAAAATTCTGGTTGATTGACCGTAGCCAGACCAAATTCTAACACTTGATCATCTTTCTTGCGGTATTGTTCACCCTCTGGAATCGTCCAACCATCCTCTTCTAAAATCTGTTTACCTTTTTCGATATCAAAACCATATTTCTCTACTTCAGCATTATAACCCAGGTAGCCAGGTAGAATGGGAGTATACAGTGGCTCGCCCTCCCCTTTCAGAGCGTCGTTGATGATGGTAGTACGATCCACTCCCCATACCAAGGCCTGCCGGACGGCATCGGTCGCTAACACATCAGAATGTTTCTGGTTGAAAAAAATGGCGGTATACTGCGGTAGTTGTAAGCGGTAATAATTCAAGCTATTCGTATCCTGTTGTAGAATAGTTTTTTGTTCTGGAGTGATAAAACCAAGCCCCGTGACCTTTTGCTTTTGCAGTGCACCTAAGGCTGTATTCAGATCCGTATAAAAATAGAAAGATAGTCTCTCTAGATATGGCTTTTGGCCATAGTAATCTGAAAATGGCACCAAGCTATAGGATTTTAGAACACCGGTGGCATCCTTCACTAAACTATCAAACATGAATGGACCAGACCCTACCGGACGGATATTGTATTCAGACAAGGTAATATTCTGTGACGACACTTTATAAGCATCGTACCAAATATGTTGCGGCAAAATACCAAAGGTCAAGCTAGACAAGAAAGGCGCAAAGGGTTCTGTCAACGTTAGTTTAAGCGTGTACTCATCAATCTGTTCGGCCTTCACTCCACGTAAGCTGGTTTCTAATGGACTTTGATAATTAGGATCCTGAATCGCTTCAATGGTAAACAAGACATCACTAGCCGTCAGCTGTTCACCATCATGCCATTTAGCATCACGCCGGATAAAGAAGGTGTAGGTTAACTGATCTTCGGAAATCGTGTAATCGGTTACTAAATCTGGTTCCGATTGTTGATCCTTGGTACGACGAAACAATCCAGAAAACAGCAAGTGCGTCAGATCCATGTCCACATCATTGGTTTGCGCCAAAATGGGGTTCACATATTGGGGATGTCCCACAATCGCTTCACTGTATTCGCCACCGTAAGCGGGCACTACATGTGTAGTCGATAAATAATGATACGTACCTAACCAGATGACTGCCGCTAGTAATACCAAAGAACTAATAAGCACCGTGATGCGTTCACGACTAGTTAGTAAGTTGTTGATATAACGTAGTTGAGCGAGGGATGGCAATTTACGCCGGGCAACACCCAGCACCAATCCCGAACGACGATCTTCAGGCATAGATACTTAATACTAATTGGGAAATACTAGCTTATTGAATGAGGAAGGCAGCAATGCCTAGCCCCAGAAACAGAGTCGACAGAACGATACTGGCGTTAAAGATTACTTTTTCAGGACCACGACGAGTTGTAAACACACTATCACCACCACCGAAACTAGAACCCAGACCAACCCCTTTTTGCTGCAATAATACGACTGTTACCAGCAGGACGACGACGATTAGTTGTGCAATCGAGAGAATCAATGGGAGATTCATATATAGCGCTGGTATACTAATTCAATTAGGGTGTTTTGTCAAACCGGCAATACCTCCAACACCTATCCCCTAACCCCTTTCCTATACAGGAAAGGGGAATTGCTACATCTTCATTTCCCCTTCCTGAATAGGAAGGGGTGGCCGTAGGCCGGGGTAGGTATTCCGTGTAGTATAACTAACCTAGACATCTATTTTTT
>CAZSXL010000070.1:5860-6337 GCA_964611225.1 uncultured Gammaproteobacteria bacterium | reverse complement strand
TTTTGTTTGTCGGTTATTGTGGTAAAAAGCCCTGGTCGGGTTTCAAACCGACAAAATTCGGCACAAGCACGCAATCATTGTTCTCACCTAAAACCAGAGCCAGCACCGGAGCGCCAACTAACAAGTAAACGAAGGAAGATTTGAACTGCCTAATTAATATAGACCAAGAAGTAGTATGATGATTGACTAGGGCATTACTACCAAATTGTTTTTGTAGGGCAGTGACCTGATCTGGCGTTAAGCCCTGATCGAGGGTCACCTTCAATTCGGTTAAGGTTTGCTCTGCAGTTTGGGTAGTAAACTTTGCAATCTGCATAGGGAGATGCTGGTTATTTTAAACGATCAATCGATTGTTGGACTTTGTCTTTCAGTTCATTCTTATACGCCGCCAACTTAGTTTGCAATGACACATCTTGTAAAGCCACAATTTGAGCGGCCAAAATACCAGCATTGGTAGCACCGTTAACAGCTACGGTG
>CAZSXL010000070.1:0-5850 GCA_964611225.1 uncultured Gammaproteobacteria bacterium | reverse complement strand
GGACGGGATCGTGGCAACCGGCACACCAGCGGGCATTTGAGCAATCGATAACAATGAATCCATCCCATCAATTGAGTTGGCGGATTTAATCGCTACACCTACAACGGGTAAGGTCGTTAAGGAAGCCACCATCCCTGGTAAATGCGCTGCACCGCCCGCTCCGGCAATGATCACTTGTAAACCACGCCCAGCAGCCGCTTTGGCATAATCAAACATGCGATCGGGAGTACGGTGAGCTGACACAATCGTGAGTTCATAAGCGACGCCAAACTGGGTTAGAATATCCGCAGCTTGTTGCATGATCGCCAGATCCGAATCGCTGCCCATGATGATGCCCACTACTGGTGGTGTCATAGATGTACTTTGGTCTTAATATCTAAAGCTGTCTGTAATGCTCGATTGACATCTTCATGTAGCACCGTGATGTGTCCCATTTTACGGAACGGCTTGGCCACGGTTTTGCCATAGAGGTGCACATACACTCCAGGCACCGCTAACACTTCCTCGAGATGTCCGACATTGCCTATTAAGTTTATCATAACCGCTGGTGAACGAGTAGCGGTGGAACCCAAGGGCCAGTTCATGATCGCCCGTAAATGTTGATCGTACTGCGAGGTAACGCTACCCTCAATAGTATGGTGCCCACTATTATGTGGGCGAGGGGCAATTTCGTTGACTAGAATTTCACCCGTTTCCGTCAGAAACATCTCTACGGCCAGTACTCCAACCACTTGTAAAGCCTCGGCTAATTTCATGGCGATCGCTCTGGCGGTTTTATCTACCGTGGCATTAATACGAGCCGGTGCCAATAACCACTCCACTAAATTGGCTTCGGGGTGGAACTTCATCTCAACGGTTGGATAGGTGGTAATATCGCCACGTTCATTTCTGGCGACAATGACTGCTAGCTCTTTAGTAAACGGTATTAGCTTTTCTAGTAACGATGGTTCTGCAAAGGCGCTATCTAATTCTCTGGCTGCAGTGATTTTCTTTACTCCCTTGCCGTCATAGCCTAAGCGACGCAGTTTTTGCATCACTGGAAAAGCACCATGGTATTGTTTGACTGCATCTAACCCGGCACACAACTCAAATTCAGCGGTCGGAATCTGGTGTTTAACATAAAATTCTTTCTGGGCACCTTTATCTTGGATTATTTCTAATACATCTGGCTGCGGAAACACAATTTTACCTTGCTGCTCTAAGGTGCGTAAGGCTGCTAAGTTCACATGCTCAATTTCAACCGTCAGGATATCCACATCTTGGCCAAAAGCGACCACGGTATCGTAATCATCAAACGATCCGTGCACAAAGGTATTACACAGGCTGTGGCAAGGAGCAGCAGCATCTGGGTCCAACACCTTAGTATAAAGGTTATAATTAATGGCTGCTTGAATCAACATCCGACCCAGTTGCCCGCCACCTAAAATGCCTAAACGTTTCATAGCTGCTATCTTATGCTATAGTGAGGGTTGATGCAACCAGATTTACGCGAGGCCATTCCACAAGCCACTACTACCGAATATCGCTGCCAAAACTGTGGTGCCGAGATGCCCCGTTTCTTCTGGGGAGAAAAAGGAAATTCCATTTGTCAAAATTGTCACTTTAAACATCCTTGCTGCGATATTTAACTATTACACCTACTATGAAAACCAAACACTATCTGATCGCCACCAGCGTACTACTAGCCTTACCACTAACTGCCAACTATGCGGCTACCTACGAGACGGCTACATTCTTAGGTCGACCGGATGCAGATAACTATGTGGATGAACCACGCGGCTTTGATACCGATGCCGATGACATCTATCTAGTGGATACGATCAACAACAAGATTGAAAAAGTCACCGCCGATGGTACTCTGGAAGCTGTCGCGGGCTCTGGTGAATATGGTTTTAGTAATGGTGCTGCAGCCAGTGCCCAGTTTGCCGAACCAAAGGATATTGCAGTGTTTGGAGAAAATGGTGAACAATTATTTATTGCCGATACTAATAACAACGTCATCCGTAAAATTGAAAATGGCCAAGTCAGCAACTTTCTCACCGGTTTATCTGGTCCGCAAGGTGTAGCCATTGATGGGGATACCTTGTTTGTGAGTGACACCGGTAATAACCGCATTCTGGGCATCAGCCGGGCTGGCGGTAGTGCCACAGAGTTTGCTAGCGGTTTAAACCAACCGACCAAATTATTATACTGGCCATCTGCCCGCAGCATTATTTTTGTGAATGCTGGTGAAGGCACAGTCCGTTCGGTGAATGTGACTACTGGTGTGGTGTCTGACCCATTAATTGCCAACCTTGAGGATATTGGTGGGATCTTTTTACAACAACGTAACTTGTATGTAGTGTCTAGTTATTCGATTGGAGTATTTAATGAAATTTGGAAAGTGCGGTTAGGTAAACCCGACCCTAGCGGCAGCGTGTCAGCCGTCAGTACCACGTTACTCTCCAAGGTGAGAGAAACCGAGCAGCTCAATTGGCCATCCGATGTGCTGTTACGGCAAGAAACCCTAGATTGGGAAGAATATTACTCCTGGGATCAAAGCTTGTTGTATAAACCGGCCGCTGCGGAAGAGACTGGGCCGACTTGTGGCTTGAAGATGCGTAAAGCTGGTCAAACAGCCTGGCACAACCGCTGGGCGCTGACGCTGAATAACCAAGAGACTTTGTATGAACAAGACTTCATGCTGAAGCCGCAATATCAAGGTGACCAAGTCTTTTTCCGTGTTAAAACCCAATACGATAATAAAAACCTATCTGATCGTAAACGGATGCGCCAACGCACCCGGAATGAAAGTGGTTACGAACAAAGCCGCATTTTTGGCTTACCGGTCTTATCCACTAACCATCGGGCATCCCGCAGTGTCCGCGTACACTGGGGTGGAATGCGCAGTGCCGAATCGTTTAACCTACAACTCTGGCACAATGACGAGCGCCTTAAAACGTTCCGTAATCTAACGAAAACGCATAAGAAAATTCCGAAGCGTTACTTAGTGCCGAACCAGGATTACCAATTCCGGGTACAAGCCTGCACCGACAGTGGCTGCCAGGATTACACCGATTTCAAAACCTTCCGCACCGTACCTGCCAAACCAAAACGCATCGGCAAAGTGGTACCGATGAAAAGTTTACGCATGGAGCCGCTGGCCAATGGTAAATTTATGGCTACCTTGCAATTCAAGTTACGCAAACCCAGTAAACATTTACGCGCCGTGGTAGAACTGTGTGCCAAAGAACCTGACCATGCCGATAGCGTTACGTTTAACCGCATCTATGTCTTGTATAAAGGCGGCTCATCGATTTTGGCTTGGCGTAACGACGGCACCTCTCCCGAACATATTATTGGTGAACACCGGTTTGAAGATAATCTCGGCAGCGCTGCCGAAGCCTTGATTGGTCGACCAAAAGATTTGGTCTTCTCCAGTGACGGTACCAAGTTATATTTATCTGAAAATAATAAATTAGCCGTGTACGATTTAACCGCCGACACGTTGTCTGAGCTGGCTGGCCATGAAATGGATAGTTACCGCGAAGGCACCGGCGATGGTGCGCGTTTTTCTGATCCCACAGCGATTGCTTTATCGCCCGATGACGACTGGCTGTACGTGGTTGATCGCAACAACCATCGCATTCGCAAAATTGATACGGCTACCGGCGAAACCCATTATATTACCGGGGCGGGTGGTAATAATTTCGCTTTTCTCACCCAAGATTCTAATGGCTACGCGGAAGGTGGACCGTGTGCGGATGAATATGATTTAGCCGTAGCGGGTTGTGCCTATTTCAATCGCCCAACTGGTATCGCTGTATCACCGGATGGCAAAACGCTGTATGTAGCTGAGGGCAGTAATAATCGGATTCGATCGGTTAATATCGCTACGGGTAAAACCAGTCTGATTGCTGGTGATGGTAGTACCACTATTTTTAACGGCCCGTATACGTTAGATGTATCCAGTGATGGTAGTACCCTCTACGTGGCTGATAAATATAATGGAGCAATTAAGGCAGTTAACCTGACAACCAAAGCGGTGACCACCGTAGCTAGCCAGTTGTCTATTCCAGAATATGTCAAAGAAGAAAATGGAATCCTGTATTGGACTGAAGCTGGCTCACACCGCGTGCGGGCAATGAACTTAAGTAACCGGGTTGTGATGACCTTATCTGGTAACGGTAGTGTCGGTTATGTGAATGGCGCTGGCAGTGCAGCCCAATGGCATAATCCCAAAGGCTTTGATTTCCGCGCCGGCAAAATGTACGTCGCCGATACCACCAACGACGCCATTAGGACGATTACGTTCTAAGTAAGTAACCACATACTGTACGTGCAGAGATGACGACCAATAACCCCAGGTATAAAACCTGGGGTTATTTTGTGTTTACCGTTTAGAGTAACCCCACGTTTCACACGTGGGGTTATGGGTATCTATGAGCAAGTACGGAATTATTCTTGATGGAGTAGTTTGTACCATCTCCAAACTAATTTCGGTACCAGCTCCTCATCCATTAAACCGAAATAAGCTTCATAGGGATCGTCCGTTAAATAAGTGCGATCACGAAATGTATAGAGTAAAATGGGGCCAACCTGATCATAACTCAATAAAGTTTTGGTCACTTGTTTAGTGTACTGTTTGACTACTTTATTCGTGACTCTAGAGGCACCCGTTGAACAACCTAACTCCGTAATCCAAACTTGTTCATCCGCCCGATAACGCCTAACCACCTTCAACACGCGGTCGAGATCATGCGTTAGCTGCGTAAGTTGCTTATGATCAGATAAATATTCGTCACAGTAATACGGGTGTATATTGAAATCATCAAAATAGCGCCGACCGTGTGCATACAGCTGTTTAGTGAAGGTAGTGTTCGTCAGGTCAGAGACAGCGCCATTAAGTACAATTGCATCTGGATCATACTGCCGCACCATCTCGGATCCAGCTTTTAAGATAGGTCGATAACTTTTCCAGTTGCTAGTGGGCGATAAATACTGGGCACTGTCTGGTTCATTCCAAATTTCCCAAGCATCCACATAATTACGATAGCGTTTTACTACTAGGCGCACGAATTGCTTCCAACTGTCTGGCTCTTTGAATTCATCATGGCCGGTACCATACGCTAGCATCACCACTACCCGTTGGCCGTTATCGCGATATTGTAAAAAGGTTTGATCGTAACGCTTTAACCAGGCTGCACTGTCAGCACCCATCACCTCTTCATAACTAATGTGTTCCCGCACCCAGACGGTGTTACTATCCTCTAGCCGTTGCTCATACAACGCATCGTGGTCCGCATCACTGCCTAAGGTTTGGTGTACATTCAAACCAATCGTTTGTTTGTTCCGTTGATGTGGATGGTCAATGTTATTTAAAAATTGCTGTGAGTGTTGTTCGACATAGTCACCCACAAAGGGATTGAATACCATGATGTCAGCACTGGTCACAATCACCTCCCCATTTTCACTAATGGTAATGGGGTAACTAGCTTCGCGTTCGGTCAGTAAGGCACTATCTAAGGTAAAACTTAAATTCACACCCGTATCATTTCCAGAGATCACACTGCCGGTTAATGGACCAAGCACTACATCGACTGGATTAAATAACAACTCGTCCAGTTCCGTGCCAGCAATGGCGATGGTGGTGGTGTAGGGTTCGGCTGTGGCGACTGAGATAAAATCGGTGGAAACAGAATCGATGACTTGAGCGGAAGATACTACTGGCAATATTAGTAGTATTGAGATGAGGAAACGTTTCATGGCTTTTGATTATACCACACCTTCCCCCGCCCTTGAGGGCGACCCCTTCCTATTCTCGCCTCTGCGAAGCCGCTACGGCGGAGCTGGGCAGGAAAGGGGTTTAAT
>CAZSXL010000069.1:0-6396 GCA_964611225.1 uncultured Gammaproteobacteria bacterium | reverse complement strand
CCCTTGCAGGGGCTTTCTGATTTGACTCCCCTGCAAGGGGCCGGGGGTAAAGTAAGTAGTGATCAATTTAAAATAATCCCCACCCCTTTCCTAAAATAGAAAGGGGTCGCCCCCAAGGGCGGGGGTAGGTGTAGTTACTACAAATAGTTAATCGGATCGTACGCTACCCCGTTGATGTGGATTTCAAAATGTAAGTGTGGTCCGCTAGACCGGCCTGTACTACCGACATAACCAATCACTTGGCCACGGGAGACGTATTGCCCCCCATTAACGGCGAAGGCGCTCATATGGGCATACCGGGTCATGATGCCACTTGGTCCATAGATGTTGATAGAGTTACCGTAGCCGCCACCGTAGCCGGTAGAGTTAATGCTCACTGTACCCTCGGTAGCAGCGTAAATGGGTGTACCAGCTGGGCAAGGTAAATCGCGACCGCGGCCAGCATGCCCCCAATAGGTCGTCATCGCACCACGGCAACCAACGGGATAATTGAATTCTCCGGCCGTCACATAGTTTGGTAGATTAGAAGCTTGATAGCTAGCAGTAGTGCTACTGTTGTAACTAGCATAGTAGCTGGTCACGGTTGGGGTTGGTGGTGGCGGCGGGGTACCGTCGACAACTACAATCTGGGCACCCACGGCTACCAAGCGATCATCACCAATATCATTCACTCGGATCGTTTCCTCTAAATCACCATCATACTTTTCTACAATTTTTTCTAAGGTATCTCCAGATGCCACGGTATGTAATACACCGGTACTGGGTAAGATCTTGATCATATCGCCTGGGCGAATATAACTGCTACTGGTCAAGCTGTTAGCCCACAAAATTGTGTTGACCGTTAAACCAAACCGTTCGGCAATGGTACCAACCGTATCACCATCGCGCACCTTGTATTCGGTTAAGCCAGAGCGGTTACCAACGCTGGTTTGTAAGACACTACTACTAATGAGAGCATTTTCTTTTTGCGCCAAGGCCAATTGTTCACCAACACTGCGCACTGGTTCAGCGCTAGGGTCTAGGTTAGTCACCGTAGCGACCATTAAACCATCCGTATCAATATAGTTGCCGCTGCCTTGGTCTGGTTTGATTAAACCGGTCTCAACAATATCTTCGGCAATTTCAGTGTCCGGGCTGACGATCGCAAATAGGGCGGAGTCCTGAGCAAACACATCCGTACCTTGCACAGTGCTAGCTTGTAAGATATTGGTGCTAGCCACAAAGAAGGTCAAAATCACTACCAAGACATGAATAAAATAGCGGTTACCAAAAATGAACAGCACTTTATTTTGCATAAAGGCGGAACGTTTTAGCCGCGCGCTAGCTTTGAGGTATTGGCTATACAGCCAAACAGCAATCGGCCGTAGGATCCATTTAACGGCAATCAGTAGGGGATTACAGACGATCAGTAGTAACCACCATAAGCCAGCCATAATGCTTCTGGTCAGGCGTAAGGCAGCAATGAGGGCTGCTAAGGCTAGTTGTCTTAAACGGATAGACACGCCGCAAAGACTACCATTTTAGGGGGTTTATGTCAACGCGCCTAACCCCTCTCCTCCTGCCTTAGGGCAGTATCCTCTCCCACCTGGGATAGGAGTTATTATTATATGTTTTTGTACAAAAATAACCCCAGGTGTAAAACCTGGGGTTATTAATTGAATAATTTTTTAATTAATTTCCTCTCCCAAGTGGGAGAGGATGTCCTGAATCCGATGAAGGACAGGAGGGGGGGTAAAGGTGTATAATACGCCCCATGTATTCACCTTCAACCTTCGAACCCAAATGGCAGCAACACTGGGTTAACCAGCATAGTTTTAAGGCAGTGGATACTGATCCCAAGCCAAAGTTTTATTGTTTGGACATGTTTCCATATCCGTCTGCTAATGGCCTGCATGTGGGTCATCCCGAGGGCTATACCGCCACTGACATTATCTCGCGTTACCAGCGCATGCAAGGCAAAAATGTCTTGCACCCAATGGGTTGGGACGCTTTTGGTTTACCAGCCGAAAACTTTGCCATCAAAACCGGGGTCGATCCAGATACTTCTACTCATAACAATATCAAAAACTTCACGCGCCAAATTCAGGAGTTGGGTTTTAGCTATGATTGGGATCGTGAAATCGATACGTCCTCACCAGAATATTACAAATGGACCCAGTGGATTTTTCTGCAACTGTATCAACACGGTTTAGCCTACCGTAAAAAAGCCAAGGTCAACTGGTGTAACAGTTGTCAGACGGTATTAGCCAACGAGCAGGTGGTGGATGGTAAGTGTGAACGCAGCGGTGATGAAGTGATCCAAAAAGATTTAGAGCAATGGTTTTTCAAAATCACTGACTATACTGAACAACTTCTAACTGACCTAGATACGATCGACTGGCCCACGCCAATTAAATTAATGCAGAAGAATTGGATTGGGAAGAGCGAAGGAGCAGAAATTGAATTTAAAGTAGTTAGTAATCAGAAGTCAGTAGTTAGGGTTTACACTACACGGCCTGATACCTTGTATGGTACTACTTATATTGTACTTGCACCTGACCATCCATTGGTGGGCACTATTACTACTGAATCGCAGAAGACACAGATTTTAGAGTATCAGAAAGAGGTCACAAAAAAGACGGAGTTAGAGCGGACTAGTTTAGGTAAAGAAAAAACGGGTGTCTTCACTGGAGCTTATGCTATTAACCCTGTTAATCAACAGGAAATTCCAGTGTGGGTGGCTGATTATGTCTTATCATCCTATGGTACTGGTGCCATTATGGCCGTTCCGCAACATGATGAACGTGACCAAGAGTTTGCCAAAAAATTTAACTTACCAATTGTGGATGCGCCAATGGCTAACTGGGAAGTCATTGCGAAAATTGGTGGTGTTAAAAAAATACAATACAAAATGCGCGATTGGTTAATTTCCCGCCAACGGTACTGGGGCGCACCGATCCCGATTGTGTATGATCCGGCCGGTAAGGCCCATCCGGTCAAGGAAGAGCATTTACCATTGCAGTTACCAACCGATGTAGATTATCGACCCAAGGGTACTTCACCGATTGGCACTTCCGAAAGTTACAAGGCCTTAGCCGAAAAGTTATACGGTAAAGGTTGGCATTTTGAAGTAGATACCATGGATACTTTTGTCTGTTCATCCTGGTATTACTTGCGTTACTGTGACCCAAAGAATACGGCACAATTTGCTGACCCAGAAAAATTAGCTCAATGGTTACCAGTGGATCTCTACGTCGGTGGAGCCGAACACGCCGTGCTGCATTTGTTGTATGCGCGTTTTTTCCATAAAGCACTCCAAGACTTTGGTTTTATCCCTCAAGCCGTTGGTCGTGAACCATTCGCTGCCCTGCGTAATCAAGGGATGATTTTAGGGGAAGATAACCAAAAAATGAGTAAATCCCGTGGTAATGTCATTAATCCAGATGATGTCGTCAAGCAATATGGTTCGGATACCCTAC
The DNA here is from genome assembly GCA_964611225.1 of uncultured Gammaproteobacteria bacterium. GTDB lineage: Bacteria > Patescibacteriota > Patescibacteriia > UBA9570 > UBA9570 > UBA9570. Next base: position 2,938 of record CAZSXL010000069.1, on the reverse strand, counting down.
GCTTATATGAAATGTTTATCGGACCATTTGCTGATGTTAAACCCTGGAGCACTAAGAGTATTAAAGGTGTTTATCGCTTCTTGGAAAAAGTCGAGCGACTGCAACCAAAAGTTGGTCAGGCAGAGTTAGATACGGAAACTGAACGGCTGTTACATCAAACTATTAAATTAGTAGGGGAACATATTGTTGGCTTCCAATTTAATACCGCAATCTCTCAAATGATGATTCTAACGAATCGTCTGCATGAATTAGCAACGGTACCGACAACAGTGTTCCAACAATTACTCTTAGTACTATCACCGTTTGCCCCCCATTTGACCGCAGAACTTTGGTCGCTGAGTGGATACGGTGGCAATGTTTGGGAGCAAACTTGGCCGAGTTACGATGCCACTAAACTAGTTAGTGATACCATGACGATTATTGTCCAGGTCAATGGTAAACTGCGTGATACGTTAACTGTGGCTACAGCTAGTGATGAGGCAGTCGTGAAGGAATTAGCAACTAGTTCAGAAAAAGTGCAGAAGTTTACGAGCGGTAAAACGATTGTTAAAGTGATCTACGTTCCAACTAAGCTAGTTAGTATTGTCATCAAATGAAAAAGGGTGAAATGTTAATTTATCCGACTGAATCATCCTATGCCATTGGGTGCCGGTATGATGATGAGGCCACGATTCAAAAGATTATGGAGTTGAAAGGGCGCACCGATGATCGTTTTACGCTGGTGGCAGACTCTTTGCAGCAAGTGAAAGACACTTTTCCCTTTTCAGCGGAACAGGAAGCCCTGGCCAAACAATACTGGCCAGGAGCTTTATCCATTGTCGTGTCAGATAAGTTTGCCGTGCGTGTACCAGATAAGCTACTGACTAGGGAGGTGGCCACGAAAACAGGCGTTCCAGTCTTGGCGACCAGCTTAAATACTTCCGGTCAATTTTCCAGGTATGACTTGACCGAGCTACCAGATCAGTTTAAGGACATTCCGAAGATTAATATCGGTATACTGCCAATGCACCCTCCCAGCACAGTGGTGGAATGTTCACCCACAGGTCTAGTGATTCACCGGCAAGGAGCCGTGCGTTTAAAATCATACAACTAGCATGACCAAGTACGGCCAACATTTTTTAATTGATCATACCGTCTTGCAAAGCATGGTTGATCTGGTGCGTCGGCATGGTTCACAGGATACCATTCTTGAAATTGGTCCAGGCAAGGGGATGCTCACCGCCAAATTAGTAAAATTAGCGCGGCGGGTGATTGCCATTGAAATTGACCATAGTTTAGCGCCACATTTGGATCCACTGTGTAAAAAATATCCAAATTTAACCGTTATTTATGGCGATGTTCTTAAAACTAATCTCACCGATCTGGGATTGCAGAGCGGTACCTACAGCTTAGCCAGTAACTTACCGTACGATATCACCGGCATTGTCCTACGCCAGTTTCTCACGCAAGCACCGTGGCCTACGCACATGGCTTTGCTCATCCAGAAAGAAGTCGCTGAACGGGTCACTGCCAAACCAGGCAATTTAAGTATCCTTGGCTTATCCGTGCAGGCTTTTTCTTATCCCAATCTCATCCGCCTAGTGCCACCCGAGGCCTTTAGCCCAAAACCAAAGGTGCATAGCGCTATTATTAGTCTAGAAAGTATCCATCAGCACGACAAAGTAGCACCAGATCTAGTAAACGCCTGGTTTCGTCTAGTCAAAGCTGGCTTTGCCCAAAAAAGAAAGCTGCTTAAATCTAATATCCACAATATCAACGTACCCAAAGAGTTAATTGCTAGCTCGTTTGCAGAGCTTGGCTTAAAAGAGACCGTGCGGGCGCAGGAATTATCCCTCAAGCAATGGGTACAGCTAGTTGACAAGTTGCATCAATTCATTGTATAATTGATCTGTGGATAACTCCAAAGACCGTGATTTTAAAGGCTTTTTTTGGGGCTATATAGTAATTGCACTTGTGGCTATTATTGGCGGAATGCTATCAATCTACTCACGCGTCAACGGCATTACCCCGTATCTGTTTAGTTTAGATCCTACCCCCGGTCCAATCATTACCGAGTCAGAAAAGCGCTTGCAAGCGTTAGCGGAAAAGCAGTTGCTTGATAGCGATGGTGACGGGATTAGTGACTTTGATGAAGAAATTACCTATGGTAGCAGTGCTTATATTGCTGATACCGATTCTGATGGCATCGACGATGGTGCAGAAATTGCTGCCAATACCAACCCAATCTGTGCGGCTGGTGATACTTGTTTTAGCACGGTTTCCGCCTCAACGAATACAGACACTACTACCCCTACCGAGGCTGATTTAACCGCTTTAGCAACCGATGATCCGGCAGAGTTACGTCGCCAATTAGTGGCTCTAGGCATAGATCAAGCGGTGTTAGACCAAGTCAGTGATGCAGATTTATTGAGTGTCTATGCCAGTGTGCAGAATGATTACCAAACCACCACTGCCACCACCAACACCAGTACAACCAACACCAACGAAGATCCCTACGCTGAATTATTACCAGATGATACGAATACGAATGGCGTCACTTCTATTCAAACTATTGATGATTTAGAGAGTTTATCGCCCGAAGCCGTGCGCGCTCTACTATTGCAATCGGGTATGAGCCAAAGTGATTTAGACCAAGTAGATGATGCTACCTTGATGGAGATGTATCAGCAGGCTTTAACCGAGTCAGAACAAAGCCAATAAGCTATGAACCGTTTTCACCGTAAACTGATTGCTACACTCTGCCTACTCACCTTAATGGTGTCGATTGTAGCCACTCCAATGGCGGCACGTGCCCAAGGTATCCCGGTCATCGATGTCACTAATCTAACCCAACAAACCAGCAAGCAAGTTTTGGATACGATTGGCGAGGTATTAAAAAATGCTGCCTTAGTAGGGATCAAAAATGCCATGTCGGCCTTTTTGGGCAAACTGGCTTACG
>CAZSXL010000068.1:0-6451 GCA_964611225.1 uncultured Gammaproteobacteria bacterium | reverse complement strand
TAACCCCAAAGGGTGAATTAGCGCTGGGTCAAAATATGTTGGTGGCGTATATGCCGTGGGAAGATGGTAACTATTAAGATGCTATTTTGCTCTCCGAACGCGTGATGCAGCAAGACAAATATCCCTCAATTCATATTGAAGAATACGCCATGGATGTGCGTGGTACGAAACTAGGACCTGAAATCATCACGCGCGATATCCCTAATGTCTCTGAAGAGAAACTTAAAGATTTAGATGAGAATGGGATTGTGCGCATTGGTGCCCAAGTAAAATCCGGTGATATCTTGGTCGGTAAAATTACCCCGAAAGGTGAAACTGAATTATCGGCCGAAGAAAAACTGTTGCGTGCGATCTTTGGTGAAAAATCCAAAGATGTTAAAGATTCTTCCTTATACTTAGAACATGGTGAGCACGGTAAAGTGGTGGATGTAAAACTGTTCTCCAAAGAGAATGGTGATAAATTACCATCCGGTGTGACGCGGACGATTCAAGTATCGGTAGCGCAACTGCGTAAAATCCAGGTCGGTGACAAGATGGCTGGTCGGCACGGTAATAAAGGTGTGATCTCGCGCATCGTTACGGTGGAAGACATGCCCTATATGGCCGATGGTCGTCCGGTGGATATTCTGTTAAATCCACTCGGTATTGTGTCGCGTATGAACTTGGGACAAGTGTTAGAAACCCATTTGGGATTAGCCGCCTGGTCACTGGGCTATAAGGTAGCCGCGATGCCGTTCCAAGGTATTTCTGAAACGGATATCAAAGCCGAGTTAGTGAAAGCTGGTTTTCCAGAAGACGGTAAGATTGTGTTGCATGATGGTCGCACCGGTGAACGCTTTATGCATAAAGTGACTTGTGGCATTGCCTATATGTTGAAACTGAACCACATGGTGGATGACAAGATTCATCAACGTTCCATTGGACCGTACTCATTAGTAACCCAACAGCCGTTAGGTGGTAAGGCTCAATTTGGTGGCCAACGCTTTGGTGAAATGGAAGTGTGGGCGTTAGAAGCCTATGGCGCCGCCCATATGTTGCAAGAAATTTTGACGATCAAATCCGATGATGTGCCTGGCCGGTCCAAAGCCTATGAAGCCATTATTAAAGGGGAGCCAATCCATAAGGTCAACGTTCCAGAATCATTTAATGTCTTGGTGCGTGAACTGAAAGGCCTGGGGTTATCGGTAGAGTTGTTTTCGAAAGATGGAACAGTCTTAGGTAGCGAGGTCGATACCGAAGCGGCAGCAGCTAAGTTAGCTGAAGAGACAGCCGCTGCTGTCCAGCAATAATCTATACCACTATGAATGAATATCAAGTAACCCGTACCAACGACTTCGACGCCATTCGCGTCACCATCGCCTCGCCAGAAGAGATCCATGAATGGTCCCATGGTGAGATTATCCGTCCTGAAACCATTAACTATCGTACCCAAAAACCAGAAAAAGATGGCTTGTTCTGTGAGAAAATTTTTGGTCCATCCAAAGATTGGGAATGCTATTGTGGTAAATATAAGAAAATCCGCTACAAAGGCATTGTCTGTGATAAGTGTGGTGTCGAAGTGACTCGTTCGATCGTTCGGCGTGAACGCATGGGCCATATTGATTTGGCGGCGCCAGTATCACATATTTGGTTTTTACGCGGTGTCCCATCCAAAATCGGTTTGATCCTGGATTTATCGGTGCAATCCTTAGAAAAAGTAATCTACTTTGCCAACTTCATCATCAGCGACGTCAATGAAGAGATGAAAGCGCAAACCATTGCACAAATTGATGTGGAAGCCGACCAGAAACACAAAGCCATCAAGGCGGAAAATAGTCGTGTGATTGCGCAAATCAAACAGCAGCGTGATGACGCAGTTAACAAAGAAACAGCTCCGTCCAAAAAAGTAAAATTAACTACCAAGTATGAAGTCGAACTGACCAATGCTTCGATCATGCGCGATGAGAAATTGAAAGATTTGGATGATGCGGTCGATATGGCCAAGAAAGAACTGCGTGACTTAAAACCAATGCAGATTATTTCTGAAACCAAGTATCAAGATTTGTCCTTGAAGTATGGCCATTTGTTTGAAGCCAGTATTGGTGCCGAGGCGATTCTTGAGTTATTGAACCGGGTAGAACTAGATAGTTTGATCGTACAGATTGAATCCGAGATGGCTAGTGTTTCTAAAAATCAAGCGCAACGCATTATTCGGCGTTTGAAGTTGGCCAAGAACCTGAAGAAAAATAAGATTCACCCCGGTTGGATGATCATGACGACCGTGCCAGTGATTCCACCTGATTTGCGCCCGATGGTACAGTTGGATGGCGGTCGCTTTGCTGCTTCTGATTTGAACGATCTCTATCGCCGCGTGATTAACCGCAATAATCGGTTAAAGCGCTTGAAAGAATTGAATGCTCCAGAAGTAATTCAACGCAATGAAAAACGGATGCTGCAAGAAGCGGTGGATGCGTTGATTGATAATGGGGCTCGTCATGGTAAAACCGTGACTGCCGCTACTGGGCAAAAACGGATGTTGAAATCGTTGGCTGATATGTTAAAAGGTAAACAAGGTCGTTTCCGTCAGAACTTGCTTGGTAAGCGCGTCGACTACTCTGGTCGGTCTGTGATCGTAGTTGGTCCACACTTGAAATTGAATCAATGTGGTTTACCAAAACGGATGGCTTTAGAATTATTCCGCCCCTTTGTAATCTCCAAGCTGATTGAACGAGAATATGTTTATAACGTCCGCAGCGCTAATCGTTTTATCGAATCTGGTCGTTCCGAAGTGTGGGATATTTTAGAAGAAGTCACCCGCAATTCGCACGTGTTACTGAATCGTGCTCCTACCTTGCATCGTTTGGGTATCCAAGCTTTCCAACCAGTCTTGATTGAAGGTAAAGCCATTCAAATTCATCCCTTAGTCTGTACTGCCTTTAATGCTGACTTTGATGGTGACCAAATGGCTGTGCACGTTCCGTTAACTAGTGAGGCTAGAAACGAAGCGGCGACGTTGATGTTGTCTTCGAACAACTTGTTAAAACCAGCGACGGGTGAACCAGTCGTTACTCCATCGCAAGATATCGTCTTGGGTTGTTACTTCATGACCTTATTGCGTGATACCACCAATGGTAAGAAGTTGTACTTTGTCGATTTCGAAGAAGTATTACTAGCCTACCAAACTGGTCGGATCGATTTACAAACCCGGGTCTGGATTAAACATGATGGTAAACTGATCGAAGCTTCCGCCGGTCGCATCTTATTCAATGAGTTGTTGCCTAAGGAACTTGGTTTCGTTAATGTCCTGGTTGATAAGAAAGAACTGAAAATGATCATTGCGCGGGTGTTTGCCATGTTTGGCAACGAGCGTACAGTGGTGTTGATTGATGATATCAAAGATCGCGCCATTGAATATGTGACGAAGTCTGGTATGAGTTGGGGGATGGATGATACTCCGGTGTTGCTCCAAAAGAAAGAGATCATGATTAAAGCCCAGAAGCAGGTTGATGAAATCTTGATGCAGTACGAAACTGGTCTCTTAACTGATGATGAACGTCGGGTGCGCGTGATCGAATTATGGACGCGTGTAAAGAACGAAATCCAAGGCTACTGTCAGAATGCCTTAGATGAAAACAGTTCTGCTTTTGCCATGATTGATTCCGGTGCTCGTGGTTCTTGGGGGCAGTTGACCCAGATGATGGGTATGAAAGGTTTGGTGATTAACTCCTCTGGTGAAACCATTGAGTTACCAGTAACCAGTTCGTTTAAAGAAGGCTTTGATGTGTTGGAATACTTTATTTCCACCCACGGTGCTCGTAAAGGTTTAACAGATACTGCGTTGCGCACGGCTAATGCTGGTTACCTCACCCGTCGGTTGATTGATGTAGCGCAAGATGTTATTACCCGTGAAGCCGATTGTGGTACTAAATTAGGTCGCGTCATGACAGCGGAAGAAAGTGATGCCATGGGTGTCACCTTACATAGTCGTATGCTTGGTCGCGTAGTAGCAGAAGATGTGAAAGAGGGTAGCAAAGTGATTCTGAAACGCAACGAGTTGGTGACGGAAGAACATATGGTGATGTTAGAACGAGCTAAATTACCACAAGTCAAACTGCGTTCGGTGTTAGCCTGTGAGACCCACCGCGGTGCTTGCCAAATGTGTTATGGCTATGATTTAGGCCACAACAAAATGGTGAACATTGGCACGGCCGTTGGTATTATCGCCGCTCAATCCATTGGTGAACCTGGTACCCAGCTGACGATGCGCACCTTCCATACGGGTGGTGTGGCCGGAGCTGATATTACCCAAGGTTTACCACGTGTTGAAGAATTGTTTGAAGCTCGTCCAATTAAAAAGAAAGCGGTGTTATCAGATGTCGATGGCCAAGTCGATGACATTGTGGGCACCGGTAAAGAGAAGATCATCAAGGTTAAAGCGGTGCGTAACACCAAGGAAATTCATCGTCGTACCAAGACCATGAAATTACTGGTCAAGGATGGTCAGACGGTTACCGCTGGCGATGAGGTGGCTCAAAAAGCTGGCAAACCAGTATTGGCTGGCACAACCGGTGCTGTCACCTTGACCGATAAAGAGATTCAAATCTTTAGTGAGAGTGAACAAGTCGCTGAATTGCCCGTACCGGTTGGCTATAGCATTTGGGTCAAACCAGGTGATTTAGTCGCGCGTGGTCAGCAATTAAGTGAAGGTAACTTGGATCTACATGAGTTGTTCGCCTTACGTGGCCGTGAGGCAGTAGAACAGTATATCTTGAAAGAGATTCAATATATCTACTCTTCACAAGGTCAAAAGTTAAACGACAAGCATGTGGAAACCATCGTCCGATCGATGTTCTCGCGCTATCGTATTGTGGACGCTGGCGACTCTGATTTAGTAGCTGGCGATGTGATTACTCGCGATACGTTATTGGAATCGAATGATGAAGCTAGAGCCAAAGGTGGCAAAGAGATGGAAGTAGAAAATATCTTGTTAGGTATTACCAAAGCTTCCTTGTCTACCGATAGCTTCTTATCGGCGGCATCGTTCCAAGAAACTGCCCGCGTATTAATTGACGCTGCCGTTACCGGTAAAGTTGATTACCTACGTGGTTTGAAGGAAAATGTCATCATCGGTAAACTGATTCCAGTCGGTACTGGTTATGGTGTCGACCATGCGGCTATGGCTGCTAAGGTTGAAGCCGAAGAACGACAGATCCGTGAAAATCGAGCTGCCAAAGCGCGCGAACGCCGCGAGTTAGAAGTAGCGGCTGAGGTTTAACGTTTCCGACCTCTCCACCCCTGCCCCTCCTCTCCTTGCTGGAGAGGAGGGGTTTTGGTTGGGATAACTTTACCCCCGGCCCCTTGCAGGGGAGTCAAATCAGAAAGCCCCCTGTAATATTTTTTGTAACTTTTTTAAAAAAAATTTTATATTTCCAACGCAGAACCACGAGCGTTAGCTCGGGGAGATTCACTAAAAATTATCTTCTATCTTTTCCCCCTTCCTAAAGAAGGAAGGGGTGCCCGGAGGGCGGGGAAGGTGTTATACTATCTACCATGAAACACGTGCACGCTGATCGTTATATTTGGCAAACTAGTCGTGCGATTCCACGCTCGGTGTTGATTGATAACATCGCCTTTTACATCACGGCAGATGCGCGTAACCAAGTGCAATATAAAAAAGGCCAGTCGATTTTGGTGGAAGGGGACACGATTCGTAAGATCATGCCAGCTCGTCAGGCGGTTAAGCTGCGGCGCCAAGTAGACTTGGTTTACGATGCCAGCGTGCGTAGTGGCGTGGTGGTGCTGCCTGGTTTTGTGAATGCGCATGCCCATCCACCCATGTACCTGTTGCGCTCCACTACCTTACTGCACAACCATCAAGCCACTACCGAAGAGGCACTCCATATTGCGCGTAAAGTAGAACGAGCCATGCATTTATCCGATCAAACGATTGCCGCGCTGGGTGACTTTACTGAGCAACAGAAGTTCGGCACTACTACAGTATTGTCTCACTATCATACACCAGCTGCCACTACGGTGGCCGCACAACAAGCCTATATTCGCTTGGTGGATGCGATTAGTGTGGCTAGCAAAACGGATCCATCCGCTAGTATTGCGACAGCGAGTAAAGCATTACGTACGCACCATCCGTTACTGACGCATGGCATTACTATCCACACCTTGGAACGGGTCACATTACAAGAACTGCAGGCGGTGCAGAAGTTTTTGGCACGTCATCCTAAATTGATCCTCACGATCCACTGTGGTGAAACCTTGGCCGAAGTGGAAGCGATTATGCATAAACATCAATTGCGTCCGGTTGAACTGTTAGCCAAAGCTAAACTGCTATCGCCACGGTTAATTTTATCGCATGCGGTGCACTTCACTACTGATGAGATCCAATTATTAGCCAAACATAAAGTTGGTATAGTGCATTTACCGACATCAAACCGGTTGCATAAAACTGGCCCGTTTT
>CAZSXL010000067.1:0-6504 GCA_964611225.1 uncultured Gammaproteobacteria bacterium | reverse complement strand
TAATTTGGGCCATGGTGAGGCCGGCGTAGAAAGCGGTGCGTTCGTGATGGCGTAGTAGTCGTAGAATTACAAAGACGATAATGGGATTACCAATCAGCACAAAGCCGGCAAAAATAACGGCGCTGATTAATAAATGGCCATCCAGCGTCAAGACCAACTGACTACCCAGAAAGGTGAAGAAAATGACAATGAAAAAATCGCGTAACGAGCGAATGCGCGCAGCAATTTCATAGTTATAATCCAGTGAACCAATGGCTAGACCAGCAAAAAAGACGCTAACCGCCATCGGGTAATGCCACAGTACGGCAATAGCAGCGAACAACACACACCAAGCGATACTCCACAGGAAAAGCAGTTCTTGTGATCGACCAATCAATAAGAAAATCCGTTTGAAGACGAATTTTGCTAAAATATAGGCGAGGGCAGCAATCAGGAGTGTTTTTCCAGCGAGGGCACCCAGCGCTAACCATGGAATCGTTTGTCCAGATAAATCAGCGAAACTTTCTAGTAACAGTAATGCCAAGATAGCGGCAAAATCTTGTAGTAGTAACATCGAAACCGTAATGCGGCCATACAGTGATTCTAACTGGCGCTTTTCGCTTAATAGTTTCACCACAATGATGGTGCTGGATAGGGTTAAGGTGATGGCAATAAACCAGGCTTCAATCACTGAAAAACCAAGCATAAACGCCATTAACCAACCCACAAACCCAGTGCCCAAAATTTGCCCACAGCCAGCTAACAAGGTTGGCCAAGACAAAGCTTTGAATTTTTTAATGTCTAACTCAATGCCCACAATGTACAGCAAGAGGGCGATTCCAAACGAAGATAACACGTCGATCAACTCACGTGATTGAATGATATCTAGACCAACTGGCCCCAAGATAATCCCCGTGCCAATGAACGCTAAAATGATCGGCTGCTTGATCGCTTTGGCGACTAGGGCTAGCGCTGTGCTCGTGACGATAATGGCACTCAATTCAAGAAAGATCGATTCCATGGAGGTTTAAATTATAGCAGATTTATGCTACTCTTTCAATATGCTGGCTTATCTAAAAGGAACTGTGCAAGTGCTGCAACCATTGAAAAAATATGTGGTGGTTGTTGCCAATGATGTGGGTTACAAGGTGTATGTACCAGGATCGGTTTTAGGTACCACTGCCCCTGGTAGTGTGGTGGAACTATACCTTCATCATGTAGTACGGGAAGACGCTGACGATCTATTTGGTTTTCAGCAGTTTGCTGACCTGGAACTATTTGAACAACTGATTAGTGTCTCTGGGGTTGGTCCGAAAGTAGCTTTGGCGCTATTATCTGAATTATCAGCCGATGCGATTATTCAGGCGTTGGCGCAAGGTGATAAAGCGATGTTGACGCAGGTATCTGGTGTCGGTAAAAAAATCGCCGAGCGTTTAATTGTTGAACTCAAGGGTATTGCCACCACCAGTGTGATCGCCATGCCCAGTGGCGAAACCCAAACCATTGTGGATGCCTTAACCCAACTTGGTTATTCAGCAATGGAAATTCGCTTAGTAGTGCAAGAACTGGATCGAACTGTGGAAATTGAGCAACAACTCAAACAAGCTTTGGCGTTACTAAGTCGTGGATAAGATGGAATCCTTTTTACAGTCGACCGCTTGGGGCGAAGTTCAACAAGCCTATGGGTACAGTATTAAGCGAGTTGATGGGGTCTTGGCGATTCGTCACCCATTACCTTTTAAACGCTGGTATTGGTTTATCCCCCAAGGCGCATTGGTTAATGGGTTAGATGACGGCGCTTTATTTGTTAGATATGAACCTGATCTAGTGCCACAACACGATAGGCGAGTGGCTGATATACATCCTAGCAAAACGCTGATTACTCCTTTAACGCTGCCAGATCAGATGCTGTCGGGCATGAAGCAGAAGTGTCGTTATAACATTCATGTCGCTGAAAAGAAAGCATTAAAGATCACTGATCAACTATCAGCTGAAGTTTTTTTTGAAGTGTTAGCGAAAACGAGTGCAAGACAAAAAATAAAACTGCATCCAAAACGATATTACGATACCATCATCGAAACTTTAAAAAAGTACGATATGGTCAAAGTGTATGGTGTAGCATATCAACAGCAGATCATTGCCGTGGCATTGATTGTATATCATCAGGGTGTGGCCACCTATGTACATGGGGGCTCTGATCACGACCATCGGTCATTGATGGCACCTTATCTATTGCATTGGCAGATTATGCAGGATGCTAGGCAGGCTGGTTTGCATAGTTATGATTGGTTTGGCTTAAGTGATCGTTGGCCAGGGGTAACTAGATTTAAACTAGGGTTCGGTGGTCAGGAGATAGTGCGACCCGGTACCTTTGAACATCCCCTCCGCCCGCTATGGTATACTGGATACCGGATGATGAAAAAATTATGGATATCGTAATTGCAGCGGCCGGCAAGGGTACTCGTTTACAAGGGTACTCGAATGACATTCCTAAACACATTATTCCGATCGCTGGTCGGCCGTTTTTGTATTATTTACTGGATGCGGTGTTTACCGCCGGATTTAGACGGGTCTTTATTGTCGGTGGGCATTATGTCGATAAACTGACAGAAGCAATTGTCGCTTATGATCAACCAGAGAATATCACAGTAGTGAACCAAGCAGAGTCGGTTGGTGATGACATGTATGGTACTGCCTGTCCGTTACTGGCCGTGAAGGATTTAGTACAAGGTGATCGTTTTGTGTATACCATGGGTGATCATTTATTGAGCGCGGAGGATTTACAGTTAATGCAACAGTCTACCCGTGATGCTATGGTTGCCGTAACTGAAAGTGATACCCCGGAACGTTACGGAGTGATTGAATATACCGAGCAACGGACGTTGAAGCGCATTGTGGAAAAACCATCACGTCCCAAAACACGTGATATCAATGTAGGCTTGTACACGTTGACACCAGATATTTTTCCACTGGTAGCCAACTTGCAGCCGTCAGAGCGGGGTGAACTGGAAATTACGGATGCGATTAATCAGTTAGCCACTGATCATCCCGTGCGCGTAGTGCGTTTGGAGCATGCTTGGATGGATTTAGGTCGTCCAGAAGATATTACTGCGCTTGAACACTATTTAAAACCATGAAACCGCGTATCGTCACTATTGGCGGTGGGACTGGACAGTCGTTATTACTATCTCAGTTGAAAGGCTATTCATTGGATATCACTGCGGTTGTTTCCATGGTTGATAATGGTGGCTCAACGGGAGTATTGCGCCAGCATTTAGGGGTTATGCCGCCTGGTGATTTACGGCGTTGCATTGTTGCCCTGGCACCAGATACAAAAATCTGGAGCGATGTGATGGAACATCGCTTTGGTGATGGTCATACGATCGGCAATTTAATTTTGGCTGGCTTAGAACTAAAAACTGGATCATGCGAAAAAGCCGTGCAGCAATTAAGTCGCTGGTTACATATCCGCGGTCGGGTACTCCCAGTAACGTGCGCAGCTACCACTCTCTATGCCAAGTTGTTTAATGGTAGAACAGTGGTTGGTGAAACTAATATTGATATTCCTAAACAACAACGGCGGTCACCCATTCGTAGTATTTACCTCAAACCGGCGGTGACTGCACTGCCTAGCGTATTGCGCGCTATCCGACAGGCCGATTACGTTGTGTTTACGATTGGAGATTTATATACTAGTCTTTTGCCCAATGTCTTGGTAACTGGCGTAGCTGAAGCTTTGCAAAAAACCAAAGCCAGATTAGTGTATGCGTGTAATCGTACCACTAAAGATGGTGAAACGAACCAATATACCGCGGCTGATTATGTGAATACACTTAATCACTATATTGGTCGGTCCATTGATGATATTATTGTCGATAAAACTATTCTTAACGATCGTTCCATTCAACACTTGGTTCACTACAACAAAACGGGTTTAGAGCAGGCTGGTGTGACGGTACATGAAGTTAACTTACGAGCCGTTGATCATCGAAAAATCGATGGTAAAAAATTAGCCGCTGTTGTCGCGAAACTATGTCAACAATCTTAATCGATTTAGATTACACTCTACTAGATACGCAGGCGTTCTCAACGGCTTTGGGTGTTAGTTTGGGATTGTCACATACCGAGTGGGTGCAAGCTTACGACCAATTTGTAAAAGATAACAGGTTATTTTCCGCCCGGGATTTTTTACGGGGTGTGGATTCAGAAAAAACTAAAGATTTTTATCAAGTGGTAGCGACCATTAGACGATATCTGTATCCAGATGCATTAGATTTTCTAAAAAAACTAGAGCAAAAAAAATATAGGTGTGTGCTAATGACGGTTGGTGAAGATAGCTGGCAAAAAGACAAACTCTCCAACCTACGGTTACCAGATTTTATCCAGACTAGTATTATTCAAGACCGTAAAGTGCACCACCTTGCCGACTACTATGAACCTGGTATGCTAGTAGTGGACGATCGAGCCATCGAGCTGGAACCAATCGCCGAACAGTTTCCTGATGCCCAGTGCTATTGGGTAACTAGGCCACAAGGCAAGTATGTTGACCTTGTGCCACAGTGCCTACACCATCAAATTAAATCACTTAATGAAATTAAACTTTAGAACCCTATATGGCTAAATACTACGGTCAATACGAAAAAGTTGAGTTCGGTGGCAAAACATATAAATTTATGGGTACGATACATGGCGACGAAGTGTTTGTGAATGCTGCCTGGCCAGACAGTACTGAACACAAAATTGTCGAATTTTTAGAAGAGCAAGATCATAATTGGATGATCGAGCATATTGCCCATCATAAAGGTTTTCGCCGTACTGAGGACCCAGCAATCGATGCGCATTTTTATCACCTGTCTCGTCCACACGAAGGAGCACGTAAGAGTCAGCAAGTGTTAGTGGATCGTACCTAGTAAGCAATCTCATGCAAATCTACTCTGTTTCTGAGTTCGTTCACGGCGTCAACGAATTATTGTCGGGTATTCCGGCCTGCGTCCAAGGTGAAGTCAGCAACTTCAAAGTCACCCAAAATCGATTTGTTTGGTTTGAACTGAAAGACGAAACCAGTTACGTCAGTTGTTTCTTGTTGGCGTTTCAACTAGATCAGCCACTAGAAGATGGGATGGAAATTCAAGTGATTGGTAAACCCGGCTTGTTTGTTAAATCGGGTAAGTTTCATTTACGGGTGAATAAAATCCAGGTGGTGGGTGCTGGCTCGTTGAAACGACAATATGAGTTGTTGAAAACGAAACTGACTAAAGAAGGGTTGTTTGATGAAGCGCGTAAACGAGCCTTGCCACATTTTCCTAAACGGATCGGTATTGTCACCTCACCGGATGCGGCGGCCTACACCGATGTGTTACGGATCTTAAAAAATCGTTGGGCTGGCTTAGAGATTATGTTGTTTCCGGTGACGGTGCAAGGTGCGCAGGCGGTATCAAGTATCGAAACAGCGTTGGCTCTGATTAACCATGATTACGCTAAGAAACTAGATGTGGTCATTTTGACCCGCGGCGGTGGTTCGATGGAAGATTTACAGGCGTTTAATGATGAAGCCGTGGTGCGCGCGGTTTTTGCTTCGAAAGTGCCCATCGTTACTGCCATTGGCCATGAGCGCGACATCACCTTAGCCGAACTGTCTGCGGATGTGCGCGCTTCTACCCCATCGAATGCGGCGGAACAAGTCGTGCCCGATAAAGCGGATGTCATCCAACAGTTGAAAGTAGCAGTAGCGCGGCAGTACCAGGCGCTCACTAACCAGCATCAGCTGATGACAGAACGTGTGAACCATGCGGTGGTGTCTATGTCCCAACAAACCGGTAAGTATCGGGCGATGGTGGAGCATTTGGAAGCTTTACTGCATTCCTACAACCCTAAACAGATTTTAGAGCGGGGTTATAGTATTACGCGCACTACTGCGGGTGCCGTGTTAACCAGCACCCAACAGAGCAATTCTGGTGACGAGATCGAGACGGTATTGGCGGATGGAAGTATTACTTCAACAGTGCTATAATGTCTCCCTATGGCTAAGAAAGCAACTGCCGATTTCCAAAAGCAATATGAAGCGTTAGAGAAAATTACGGACGATTTTGAAGCTGGTAAATATGATTTAGAGACTGGTTTAAAAAAGTTTGAAGAAGGTTTAAAACTAGCCAAAGATTTGAAGGCCTATTTGGAGGAGGTAGAGCACTCGATTAAAACCATTAAAGGTAAATACCGTGAGCTTACATCCGAAACCACCAACGAACGTTAAGACCAGTAGTAATGTTGTTGCAGCAGCCGATCAGAAACCCGAGCACTCAGGTTGTCGGCGCTGGTTGCTGCCGCAGATGCCATGCACGACGAGCTCACCAGCCAGATCGAGGAGCTTGAGGGCGGCATCGAAGGCTCACCCGATTCCGAAACCCTGGAGCACCTTGCCGGCTTGGCGCAAGACTATGAGGCAGCGAGGCCCCATGACTGAAATCGCTCCATCGGCGTCGCACACGCCCGGACCACCCAATGATGCGAAGCCCGCATGGCGAGCAG
>CAZSXL010000066.1:0-6647 GCA_964611225.1 uncultured Gammaproteobacteria bacterium | reverse complement strand
ATCTTGAATTGAGGAGGGGTCAATTAGAAAGCCAGCTACTGTTAATTGTGTAATCAGGGTTATTCGATCTGTAGTGCTGCCGGGGTCGACTAAGAGTTGACCAGGCACTAAGTTTGCATCAGTTTGTTCTCCTAATAAATCACCATACTCCATCAGTAGGATTTCTTGGCTGGCTGTAGCTAAGTCTACATCCTGAATCATAGCGCTAGCGCCCAGTTCATCTGCTAATTCTTTCACTTCTTCAGGTGCTGGAATGGTATATACTGGCGTCTCCGAAACTGGCTGTTGCTGTGAAAAGGGGACTAAATCTGGTGAGGATGACGTTATGTAATTAGATTGTGAATCGCAACTCATCCCTAATAGTAGAATAGAGCCAATCAGTAACCATTTCATAGTTATTCGCTATCCGTCGTCCACTTGTAGCCAGACGACCAAGCTGAATAGGTTTTCTTACCATTTTTGCGAATGACTGCTCGAACGATAGCTCGATACGTAGTATCCGCGTCTAAGCCAGTGACCTTATGCTGGGTGCCATCGATGCCACGCAGGGTATCAATCACCTTGTCATTGTTAGGATTAATCAGTCTGATTTGGTAACTGTCAGCATTTTTTAACTTGTCCCAGGTTAAGATGATGCTGGTTGTCTTTGTAGACTGTTTTACTGGGTGAAAATCTGTGATGGCTTTCTTAGAAAAGGTGTATTGTTTAGTGTCCGTTTCGTCTAGCACACTGCTGTCCGTGGCGGCAATCGTGAATTCATCGCTGTTGTACATGGCAGCGGTGATGTTAATGGTATCGCCATAGACAAAGTCGGCATATTCGAACAATTCAGAAATATCTTGACTGACTTCGAAAGCGGTGTCGTTTTTTTCAACGGTTGGGCTTTCACAACCTTCGCCCGTTTCCTGGTTACATGAGGATTCGTCATCATGCTCACTAAGTTCAATTTGGACTAACTGTTCATCTACGTTGGCGTCGAAGCTGGCATCATCAAATGCTAAGGTGCTGTCTGATTCTGCATACAAATACAGCTGTGGAATGTCTTTTTGTGTATCGTCTGAACTTAATTCAAGTCCGGCATCCATTTCTAAATTGGCTGCCAAGTAAATAATAGAACCATCACCAGCAGCATCCTGCATTTTCCATACCATCCAATAATGGTAGTCTGCCGGCAGGGTGAAACTAGTTTGCTCTTCATCCTCACCGCTAGCAAAAAATGAGGTATAGTTATCATTCTCACTATCGTAGAAGTTCATCATCGGCTCTTCGGTTCGCAACATCATCTGCATCACATCGGTATTGCACATTTTCATCTCCTGAATATTGGCTTGTTGATCCAAGTTGGCGGAGTAGCGCCAGTCATTTGGTTCAGTGGTGGTCCATTCTTCGGTGTCGGTATCTAAATAATAGACTGTTCCGGTTACCGAATCTGTACTCTCAATGAGATAAGGGATATTTTCCCAATCTTCAATGTTGCCATCGCTGGCATCAATTCCCGAACAGTCTTGCGAACTGACGGTTAAGGCGTGTGCGGGGAGCAAAGACACTCCCAACCCAACTACGCTTGTTGCCAAGGTAGCCAGAAGATATTTTGCACGGTATTTTAAACTAAGCATGGTTTTTATTTACTGTTTAGTTGTAATAAGGGTAGCACAACTTGGTAAATTAGTCCTTCCCAAATGGCGTATTCCTGAGCGGAGGGGTGCAAACCATCCGGCGCTACTAAGGTAGTATCGGTACCCATCGCTTGGCTAATAGGGAACAGATCAATCACTGTCACGTTTTGGGCAGTGGATAGTTCACGAATAATGCTATTAAATTGTTGGATGCCAATGGCATTAGTCACTGGATCACCAAACTGCTGTCCGGTTGATGTAATCGTATAGTCGGGGATAGTCAACACTATTACTCGGTTAACTCCTACTAGTGCAACGGCTTGATCTAAGATTAGTTTGAAATTGCCACGAAAGATGTCAACTGATACACCTTGGACATAATCATTCACACCTAATAAGATCGTGACAAAATCCGGATCACTAGTCTGTAGTACCGATAGTTCGTGATCAATGGCTTGTTGAGTAGTCCAACCGGTTTTTCCGGGATTGGCGACCAAAGTAGTGGGAATGCCATCAGCGCTGAGGTGATCAGCTAATAGCTGGGGCCAGGCTTCCGCTGGAGTAGCGCCCTCGCCGACACTATAAGAATCGCCAATGGCAACATAACGCACAGTAGCATTGGTGGTAGCATCATTTGTTGGATCCATAGAACAACCCAATACGCTGGTTAGTAGTAATGTGGTCAGTAGGTAACGCACACTATTAGTATACCAGATCATTGGGTTGGTGCAGTCACTTCTGGGTGGACTGCGGTACCGCTCAACCTTCTTCTGGCGACTTCCTACCAGTCGCCGGTGTCTACCGGATTGCGCACACGACCGCGCGGGCCCTGCTCGCCTCCGTACCCCCAGTCGGAACCGAGCCGTTCACCGTAGCCAGCGGCACGCGACGACGGTTCGCGCTGGACGGTTCGCTGCTGCGTCGGGTGCACTACGCACTTCACCCAGCGGCGACCGTGGCCGTGCTTGCGCTTCTTGAGGGCGTATTTCTTCTTGCGCTTCTTCATGACATACTCCTGCTCCTGGTACGACAGTACTAGTGAGCCAGTACGTTTTAGCGAACATTGCTTGACTTGTCAATAAAAAGATCATAAACTAGGTGCCATATGTCTGACCGGGAAGACCAGGTATTAACCCAATACAACAAAAATCCCCGCTATTTATCGAAACAGTTTATTGATTCGATTCCCTGGGGCGATGTCAAAAAACACCCCTTACCGGATAAGTTCATTCCGATTATTTTGTACATGCGCGATATTGAAGCGTTTACCGACATCTATTACAAACAACTGATCAAAACCCCTACCGGCAAAGATCCGATCATCCGCAAGTTCATGGATCGCTGGTTGGTGGAAGAGGCGACTCATGCTGAACTATTGAACCGGTTTTTGAATGAAGCTGGCTATGAAACGAGTCAGCGTTGGTTTGAAGAAGCGCGTCAAAAAATCCCGAAGGAATATACGTTCAAGGATAAAGTTACGCCAATGTTAACGAATATGTTTGGTAAGCAGTTTACCCCTGTGCACATGACCTGGGGAGCGATTCAAGAATTATCTACCTTGCAGGGTTACAAACGCTTGTGGGAAATGGCCGAACATCCGGTGTTAGAATATATTTTGAAGGGGATCGCTAAAGAAGAATCGACGCATATCTTTTTTTACTACACCATTGCCAAGATTAAACTGGAAGAGTCGAAGTTTGGCCAGAAACTGACCAATTTCATTATCAAGAATTTTTGGAAACCGATTGGTAGCGACATTAAACCAGCCGAAGATACCAACTACGTTATTCGGGAGCTCTTCAACGGTGTGAACGCCTTAGATATCGTCAAGAATAATATTAACGGCAGCATTGAACGTTTACCTGGCTTTGAAGACGTCGATGTGATCCTGAAACGTATTGCTACCATCGCCAACCAAAAATCAGCTATTAGCGCTTGACAGGATAGGGGTAAGGGCTTAAACAATTGGTGCTTCGAAGGTTTCTTCTTTACCACCCACTTGATTGGTATTTTCTTCATCACTGTATAATTGTGACATCAACACATCAATCTCTGCCAGTGAAGTGGCGTAACTCTTGCGGTTGTGATCAATAATTTGTTGCACGAAATTTGGTTGTAGGGGAGGCGGTACGCTGGTTGTACGCGCCGAAAATGGTTGGGTGGTTTGGCCTTCGACACTCATTTTGATTAACATTTCGCGCACACCCAAGTTAATGAAATCTTCCGTCGTAAAGATGGGGGTGAATTCATTGGATAGATAAGCTCCATCATCGGCACCAACGCGCATGGCGATAATCGAACCGATGTTACCAAACACCGTGCCCTTAATTTCGGCTGGTACTTGTTGCAGGTATTGGTGCGAGATGGTTAAGAGTAAACGGTATTTGCGTGATTCTGACAAGATATTCTCGAAGGTTTCGGTAGCAAAGTTTTGGAACTCATCAATGTAGAGATAGAACTCTTTGCGTTCGCTTTCTGGCAGTTTTGCTCGCTCCATCGCGGTTTGGTAGATTTTGGTAATAATCATGGCACCCAGCAAGGCGGCGTTTTCTTCACCTAACCGACCTTTGGATAGTTCAATCAACAGAATCTTTTTATTATTCATGATATCGTCAAAACTGAATTTGTTTTTGGGTTGAGCGACAATGTTGCGAATCAAATGGTTCGACAAAAACTGACCTAGTTTGTTTACTAACGGTAAAATTGCTTCATTATCAAACTTCTCTGACCAGCTCGAGAACTCATTAGCCCAAAAGTGTTTCACCACTGAATCTTTAATTTCCGGAATCACTTTCTGGCGAAACTTACGATTGGTCAACATTTTCATCATCCCAACAATGGTGGCATTGGGGTAATCTAACATCGCCAAGGTGGTATAGCGGAAGACATGCTCAATTTTAGGTGACCAATCACCACCAAAGAATTTTTCAAACACTTCAATGAGTCCCTGGGTGACTTGCTGTTTCATGTCTAGTGACACATTTTCCAGCGGGTTAAAAGCAATCGGCCAATCAAGATCGGACACATTAAAATAGATAACATCTTTGACTTTGCGCTCCGGAATGTACTGTAAAATATCTTGAATCAAATCACCGTGTGGATCCATCACGCAGACCCCTTGATCGCTCAAGATATCATCAATAATTAACGTTTCCAACAACTTGGATTTTCCAGAACCAGATTTACCGACCACATACAGGTGGCGACGCCGATCCTCACGCTTGATCCCGAATTCGGTATTTAAACCGCGGAAGTTGGTCATACCAAAAAAAGTCGCGTCTTTGGCCGAGGTGGTGTGCGGGGTAGGTAAGTTAAATGGTGGCTGGGCGCGTTTGGATAGAATCCAGTTGATGGCTGGTAGTTTCAGTAAGGCATCAGGGATATGAAAGATGGAAGCGACCTCTTCTTGACTCAATACCGTGCGATTTTGGCTTTTACGCTTGAACAAATCTTGCATAAAGGTTTGTGCGCTTGGTTCGGGCGTGAAGATAATACGATTTTTTTCGGTCGAAAATTCATGAAACGAACGCTCGATTTCGTCCATGCTGGCCTGACCAAGCACTTGGCCATCGGCCGGGAAAAAATAGGCAAAGCGGATGATCGATTTAAACTTTGGTATTTCCACCGATTCACCACTGCGTTTGGCTTCGCCGTAAAACAGACCGCTCGAGCTAGTTTCTAAATCTTCATCCAACGGATTAATGACCATTTGCATGATGGCGCCATTACTGGGTGGGATGGATGACAGTGTATTGATGAATGGACTAAGCGGGTCGTTGGGTGCGGTCGATTTATAGGTGCGTAAAGAATACTGTTGTCCGGCGTGAGCCAAATCCAGGTAATAGGTGATAGCATGGTCGGGCATATATTCAATATCCAAGAACCGTTTTGCCTCGGTCACTTCCGCATCGGGGAAAACCGAGAAGATCATGTTTTTGACTACACCGGCATTGTACTTTGGAGTAGTAATGTAAAAATTCAGCTTGTTATGAACACTAACAATTTCGCAAGCCACGCTAGCGGAGCGATCCTTATCATTTTTCAGTAAATAATAAGTATTGTGGAAGAGTTGTTCAAACTTACCAATGTGGTCGGGGATGGGCGCTAACGGGAAGCGGATCAGGAGAGTTTGTTGATCCATGAGGTAGGAAATATACCACGAAAAGGACGGTTTGTAAAGTTTACCTCCCACCCCGACCCTCCCTCCTCTGAAGGAGTGGAGGGAGTATTCCATATGAAAACCCTACCCCTTAGAGGGGAGGGTGCCCTGAGTTTCGAAGGGCGGGTGGGGTACAGCACACCACCCGATCCCAGCCACCTAAATCTTTCATCACCGTCACTTTGGCATTAGGAAAATATTCCTGACACAATCTGGTCACTTGTTTAGCCTGGCGATAACCAATTTCAAAATAGATCTGTCCGGTTGGTTTCAAAAACGTTGAGGCTTGTTGTAATAGTTGTTCGATTAAAGAAGTAGGGGAACCAGCGGGGGTAAGAGCAACGCGTGGTTCATATTTTAGATTATCTTTACCGGCTTCTTGTTTAGTGAGATAGGGTGCATTAAAAGTGATGATATCAATTTGGCGGTGTAACGATTTTGGTAGTTGCCGTAACACATTACTTTTATAGAACTTCACTTTGGTCTTTAAACGTCTGGCATTTTTTTTCGCCACCGTCAACGCCGACGCAGAGATATCTGTCGCAATGACGGGGCAGTGGGGCAGTTCATGTTTTAGCGTAATAGCAACATTTCCGGAGCCGGTACCGATGTCCAAAATAGTTTTGTTCTTGGGATGTGTGGCCAGTACTATTTCAATTAATGTCTCGGTCGAGGGGCGGGGGATGAGTACAGCTTTATTCACGAGAAAATCCAATCCGTAGAACTCCTTATGACCAGTCAGGTAGGCAATTGGCTCACCGTGTTCTCGGCGGTTGACTAATGCTTGGAATTTGATGACTTGAGCCTTAGTTAATCGATAGGTTGGATGGGCGTAAATAAACTCTTTTGGTTTATGTAATACAAACGACATC
>CAZSXL010000065.1:0-6702 GCA_964611225.1 uncultured Gammaproteobacteria bacterium | reverse complement strand
CATGCTCTGTTTGAACTGACAGCTATTTTTTTAGCCGGCAGCTTTGGCACTACGGCTTTGTTAAAAATACTGTTTACAAACAAGATTCAACCACAGCAACCGCGTTTGCAATTTTTAGGTTATACCGTGCGCTGGTTTTTTTACCTGGTAGTGCCACTGTTAGTGGTGGCGGCACTAGTGGAGACCTTTATATCACCCCGTGTTTCACGCTTTGTGCAAACTTGGCAAGCAGACAAAGCAGACAGTGCTGCTTTAGCCGTACAGTTAGATACCGTGGCGCTGGCTCAAGCTGGCTGTATCCCTGGTACGACCAGCGGTGTTACTGGGGGCACTAACCAAATGGCTCTATTATATGACGATCAGGTTTATGAACAATTGCGGCAACGGGCTGAAGCTAGCCGCTGGTTAGCGAGCTATACCTGTGGAGAGACCGATCTTTTATTGATTACCAGTTATGATCGTAGCCAGTGGTCACCGGAACAAGCTGAAGCATTATTATTGGACATGGTCACTGACCTGCAGATGACGTATCGTGTTTATGTGACAGCTGACACAACGATCGTGGTTGGACAGACTGACCCCACCTTGCAGTGGCTTGACGATGCCGAAGTGATACGATATAGTCGGTAACGCACTTTGTCTTCTCTTGGCCTCATCGTCTAATGGTTAGGACAGTGGCTTTTCAAGCCATTAATCGGAGTTCGATTCTCCGTGAGGCTACTCACAAACAAAAACCCCGCCACCCGGCGGGGTTTTTGTTATAGATTAAATTGTTTATAAGTTAATGTCTGGGTAGATGATCACTGCTGGCCCACTAGCTGTACCGTCATCATAGTGCCCAACACCGACCACGACATCAGTTGTAGTTGTACCAATGAAACTTTGACTGGCGGTAATACTATAACCAAATTCTTCCATGCCACCAACAGCTCCAGTTGCGCCTAGTCGTCTGCGTACCAGACCAGTGGACAAACCGCCATATAAAATCCCCTCACCGGTTTGATCACCATCGCCATCTCGATCCATCCAAGGGGCAGTGACTGCAATATCATCGTAACCATTACTATCCACATCACCCACCGCAGTGGCCGCTATACCAAGATAGGCGTCGGACACATTTGATTCTATTTTAATACGACGCGTGCGGCTTAAGCCTGAACTGGAACCGTAGTAAACATACAACGCTCCTTCATCTGACTCAACATTGTAGTTGTTTGGTGCAGTCACGATGACATCATCGTAACCATCTGTGTTTACATCACCGGCTGTACTGACCGTTACTCCAAAATAATCATCAGTTGAAGTTAAGGCGTTAAAATTGGCTCGAGTTGGTAAGCCAGTCGCTGATCCATGAAATACTGACAGTGTGCCATAGCCACGTGATGAGTTGATTTCGGGATTACCAAAGATAAGATCGGCATAGCCATCACCATTAACATCTGCGCTGGCTAAGTTGACCGATTGTTCTGTAAAACTATTGTCCGACGTATAACTCCAATCACTGGTTGTATCAGGGCCAGTGGTTCCACCATAGTATACTGTGACATCAGATTGATAAGTCGGTGTAATACCACGAAACACTGCAACATCATCGTAACCGTCGTTACTTACATCACCAATACCAGCAACGGTTTGGCCAAAGTACTGTCCACCCTCACCACCATCCACTTGCCAATCAGCAGTTGTGGCTGGTCCGGTAGTAGAACCATAATACATAGTTACTGAACCTTGGGCGTCAGTTCCAACACTGCGAGCGCCTATCACCACATCCGCGTAGCCATCAGCATTGACATCGCCCGCACCAGCAGCACTATATCCAAAGTCATCACTACCGATCATTGTCCAATCCACTGTAGTATCCAAAGTGGTGGCGCCACCAAAATAAAGGTAAACAGTGTCGCTGCCAACATCAGTCACCAGTAGATCTTCATATGTATCACCATTGGTATCACCGGCATTAGCGACCACTCGTCCATATTCACTACCAGCCATACCACTATCCCGTAAGACAATAGCGTCATCATCCAGTGTAGTTTCAACATCAAGATCTTCTACCGTTAACGCGGCTTTATTACTTTGCTGCCATTGGCTGACACCAATTCCAGTACCGATCGCTACAGCCAGCACAACGGCGACTGTGACCGCTACTGATGTACCGACAACTGAACTGGTTTCCGTTTTTGTGGCTAGTAGCGTCATAGGAGTCGGACTTAATTTTTTTAGAATAGAACCTGTGCATTATAGCTCAAAAAAGAGCTTCTGTCAAACAAATAACGAGCGGTTGCATGAACAGATTAAGACTCATATAATGATGTGCAGTCATGGCACTCTCAACGCTTTATCACAATCATAAGTCTGGCCCATGGATTTTGGCGGTGGCTAAAATCTTGTTTGGTACGATGGCAGTGGTATCTAAAATTATTCCTGCTCCAGTAGTACTGATCGTACTGGTGCTGCATTTTTGTGGTGGCATTGGCGCATTACCCAAAGCTTGGCCTGACTTAAAAAAATTGTCCTGGCAAACCATTGTCCGCATTAGTGTACTGGGTGTGCTAGTAGTGGCTACAGATCTCACTTATTTTTATGCTGTCCGCCTGATGGATGTATCTGTATCGACCCTACTACGTTGGACGGCTCCGGTACTGTTGATAGCGATCTTATTGTTCACCCAGCAAGAGCGCAATCGCCGAGCCATCGTAGCCACCATCGTAGCATTTGTTGGCTTGTTATTTTTATTGTACGGGCAAGGTTTGCAATTTGGCACCGCTAACTGGCTTGGTATCAGCTTAGCGTTGCTCTCCGCTATTACAGTGGCTCTCTTTTGGTATGGCTCTAAACAAATGCTGCGCACTACCCCACCGATGGTCATGTTAGCGTTGCGGTCGCTGGCAGCGGTAGTGTGCGTGTTACCGTTTGTCGGTGATTGGCAGTCTAGTCTACAGTGGTGGCCAGCGTTGGTTGGTTTCGGAATTGGGTATGGTTTCCTGGCAAGTTATTTAGATACGATTGGCATGCAACGGACCAGCGTTGAGTTAGTGGGTTTAATTGGCTATGTTAACCCACTGGTGGCGGTATTAGCGGCCACTCTGCTATTCAATGAAACCATTACTCCTTTAATGGCGGTTGGTGGTAGCTTGATCTTGGTGAGTGGCTTGTGGGCACAACGGCGGTAGTATATAATAGGTGCATTCATGACACCCAAAAAAGCTCAATTTAAAAATCGTTTAAAAGACTTGGAAGCGGAAGAGTTTGGCCACGCGGACAACTTTTTTTCGGCACCCGCTGCCGGCGTTACCGTATCTAGTAGCAACCCGATCGGCGAAGACATGTGGATGGCCGCACCGGATGGCTACGATGGACAATTGGCGGTGGATGTCTATCACGATGATAAGCACGTTTACATTCGCGCCATTATCGGAGGAATTGATCCAAGCAATTTGGAAGTACATTTGAATAACGACATGATCACCATCAAGGGCAAACGCATCTTGCCGGATCTGACGATCAAACCGGAAAATTACTTCATCCAAGAATGTTACTGGGGTGGATTTTCACGCTCGATTATTTTGCCCGTCGATATCAAAAGTGATGCCGTCGAAGCCAAAATTGAACATGGTGTCTTGTTAGTCATCCTCCCCAAATCGCATCGTCCAAAAAATACGCGCATCCCCATTAAGGCGGTAAAATAATGGCTAAACGCGCCAAGGCAAAACCCAAGCCGGCTGCGGTAAAAACGGAACCTCCGGTTGTGGTTGAATCCGTAGAGACATTGCCTACAACGTCAGAAAAACCACAACGCCTATTGAAATTAATCTTCGGCTTAGTTGGTGGACTAATGATTGTCGCCTTACTGCTAGTGATCAGCTACTTTGGCTATGAATACAAATATACTAATTTGGTTTACCCAGGTGTCGCCATTGCGACCCAACCAGTGTCCGGTTTAAATTATACGGATGCGGCTCAACTGATTCAAAATTATAAAACTACTTTGGCCAATGCTGGCTTACAGTTCCATTATGATGATCTTGACCTAACCATTCCTACTATTAGCGATGATGTACCACTGGTTGATATCCAGGTAGATAAAACCGTGCAAGCTGCTTTTGCCATTGGTCGCTCACCGGATGCTGTTAGTAATGCCACAGACAAATTGAATGCTCTACTCACTGGCACAAACTTGCCATTGATCTATGATCTGGCCAATGAATCAATCACCGATCAATTAGCTGCCACCTTTGATAGCGCTACTGAACCGTATGTTGATGCCACACTAGTGATTGCTGGTAACGATGTTACGGTACAACCACACCAGGATGGTAAAATATTTGTGTGGGATGATGTGTTAACAAGCGTCAAAACTGAAATCACCCAATTATCGCCAGTTGACCTACAACTTACACTCACTAGCGTCGCCGCACTCGTCACGACAGCAGAAGCAGACAGCATCGTGCCTGCAGCAGAAGCTGTGTTAGCGTTGGCACCACTGACCCTGACCTATGAAGATAAGACGTATACTATTAACGTAGATGAGTTAGGCACCTGGCTAGTAGCTAGCGACGCTGCTGGCACTACCGAGTTGGCATTAGATGAAGATACTGTGCGTGCCAGTTTAGCCACCGTGGCAGGTGAAATTGATATTCCGGTGAAAGAAGGAAAATTTAGTTTGGATGTAGTGGATGACGTAGTGCAGCTGACACAATTTGAACAGGGTCAAGATGGTTTAGGGGTTGAAGTGGACAAAACTATGGCAGCACTAACCCAAGCTTTATTACAAGATCACAGTGCAACGGTTGAGCTAGTGGTTGAAGTGACCACCCCTCGCGCCACTCCGGATAATTTAGAAGATTTAGGCATTACTGAATTGCTTGGTACAGGTGAAACCAGTTTTGCGGGTAGTCCCTATAACCGTATTCTCAATATCCAGAAAGGGGCCGATATGCTGAATGGTCTACTGATTGCACCTGGTGAAACGTTTTCGCTGCTGGATATTCTCAACCCGATTGATACTGCCCATGGTTGGTATTCAGAATTAGTCATTAAAGGCGATAAATTAGAAAAAGAAGCTGGTGGTGGTTTATGCCAAGTGGGCACAACCTCATTTAGGGCAGCAATGTTATCTGGTTTGCCGATTGTTGAACGCCGTAACCATTCCTGGGCGATTTCGTATTATGCCTATAATGGCAAAGCTGGTGTTGATGCTACCATTTATGACCCGTCGCCTGACTTCCAGTTTTTGAATGACACCGGACACTATATCTTATGGCGTAGCCGGATTGAAGGTTCTTATATCTACTTTGAATTGTGGGGCACCTCGGATGGTAGAAAAGGTTATTTCACCGAACCTACTAATTATAGCTACGTTTCACCTGGACCCACCATTGAGACGGTTGATGAAACTGCCGCCCCTGGTAGCCGGGTGTGTGACGGCCATGCCTTTACCGGTGTCTCGGCATCGTTTGATTATATTATTGAACAACCGGATGGCACTACCGATACCGAAACCTTTACCAGTGTATATAAGGCTAGGCCACAGTTGTGTGTAGTGGGACCAATCGCTGAAGAATCTGAAGTTACTGAAGACGCTGAAGCTGAAGAGGTAACTGAAGAGACACCTGAAGATACCAACTCCAATAGCAATACGAACACGAATACAAATTCGGGGAAGAAGAAAAAGAAGGAGTAGCGACAAACGCCACCAAAATCTTCACAGACTGGTGGCGATGTCCTCCAAACAGGCTCACTCATTGTCCACCGCCGTGTCACCAGTGTCAGAACCGCTGTCTTCCGGTTCAGGCGCCGGGCAGATCACCGCACTGTCACCAGCGAAGGTCACGTCGACCGGGTCGGTAGCACGCAGTTCGGTACTGGCTTCGTCGTCGCCAGAGATCTCCACCGTCAGCTGAAGCTGGCGCAGACCGACTCCACCCTGCAGTTCGAGTTCCACCCCGATGGACTCGTTCTTGTGCTCGAGTTCCCCGCTGAAGCAGATGGGCTCCGTCTCATCATCCCCGTCATCGTCCCAGGTGAAGTTGCCGACGACCGGTTCGACCTTGACCACGGCCGTGGTGTAGGGCAGGCCATTGACGGTGAAGTGATCACCGCCCGTCAGACCGATTTCCGATCCGTCTTGCACCGCCCCATCGACGACGATCAGATCCAGCCACGGATCCGTCGCACAACCCACTGCGTGGCCTGCATCAGCACCATCATCATCGAAGCACAGCGTGCTGCCTTCGAAGCGCTGGGTGAAGTTGAGACCCGGAGCGGTGTTGGCGACCGACTGGTTCGGCCCTTGGCAGCCGATGATGAGTACACACGCAATCCAACCATTGTGGAACATGACGCCCTCCCGAACGTTAGGTGTTGAATGAGCTCCTCCTAGTTATTTAGGGTATACCGATTTTAGGAAATAGGACATTAAAATCGTAATAAAAAATCCCTATTATCTGTAGGCAAGAGAACCTGTACAGGGATGCATAGAGCCGGAGCCTTATGTATCCTAGTAGTAGGTTCCCATGCTCGTCGTGCCTACAGGTAACAGGGAACTTTTGAACCCCACCCCAACCCTCCCCTTGCAGGGGTAGGGAGAAATAGGGAACCGCACAGATTATTCTATTTTTCCGGTTTTGTCAAGACCCTTTTCCCCAACCCGTATTCTAAACTAAATGCACCACAGCTAGACTGTAGGTACCCCCTAACGAT
>CAZSXL010000064.1:0-6717 GCA_964611225.1 uncultured Gammaproteobacteria bacterium | reverse complement strand
CCAAACGAGCGGGTCGTCCTGGCAGTGCGTGAATATAGTATCATGCCGGCTGTATCCTTGACCATAGCGCTAGTGGGTTATTTAGTGGTGGTTTTTTTTATGTATTACGCTTGGTCGTTGGGTTGGATAGCCCGGGGGATCTGGTTAGCAGTTGTGCTGGCCCTGTTAAGCTACAGTCTCCGTCGTTTACGTTTGTGGTTTGGAGAGGTCTTTATTGTTACTAACCAGCGTTGTATTGATGTGCAACAACTTGGTTTATTTGCCAAAGCCGTCAAAGAAGTTGCCTGGAGCGCAGTGGATGATATCCGCTTTAGTCAGCGTGGTCTAGTGGCCACACTGTGTCATTATGGTACGGTGACTCTGATCTTAAGTACCGGCAGTCAAATCGATTTACAGCACGTCTATCAACCCGACCGGGTTCGTGATATACTGGCCGAATATGTCCAGAAGCTCCGTTAAACCAGTAGCCCCTGAACACCAGTGGCGAGTGGCCTTGAGCACCCGTGCCTTTACGGTTATGGTTGGGCTTGGTATTGTAGTGCTTGGTATCGCTTTAACCAAAGAGCTGATCCGCAAAATTCAAATTCACCGCCAAATTGAAGACTTAGAAACTGAGATTGCCAGTTTAGAAGCGCATAACGGTGACTTGAACCAAATGGTAGCGTATTTCAATTCCTCCTCCTTTCAAGAAAAAGAGGCTCGCACCAAGCTCGGTTTAAGTGCTCCTGGTGAACCCATGGTGGTCTTACCAGATGACGCAGCGGTAACCTTGGCGGCTGATGGTACAGCTATCGATACACGTTCGACGGTCGATCAGTGTACCAACACACAAAAATGGCAAGATTATTTTTTTAAACACTAATTACTAGCACGATCTTATGGAATCAACTCAGTCACCAGCCCAGTCACAACCAGCCGTCCCGATGGCTGAAGCTAAAATGAAAAAAATGATGATGTGCGGCATCGCCTTAATTGTTGTACTCATCTTAGCACCCTTTGTCTATACCAGTATCGTGCTGTATGGCCAAAAAGATCGTAATGCGTTTACGGATAGCATGACCCAATGGTTTCCTTTTCCGGCTGCCATCGTGAATGGACAGTGGTTGCGCTATAGTGAGATGCAAACCAGTGTGACGGATGCGATTGATGTGACGAAACGGTTTATGAACGATGCTGCCTTGGCCGATAGTTTAGGTCCTATTCCCGAGGCTAGTGAAATTGCCGAGACTGAATACGACCGTTTGATTGATGTGGCCGTCCTAGAACAAGCCGCTGCCGATTACGAGATTGAGGCGACAGACCAAGAAGTCGATGATTTATATACCCAACAGATTTTAAGTCAGGTCGGCGGCGATGAAGCTCAAGTGACCCAAACCTTAGAAGAGCTGTATGGTTGGACGGTCGTTGAATTTAAAGAGAAAGTAGTACGCGAACTAGTGTTACGGCAAGAATTACAGGAAAAATTGCTGGCTGATAGTGATGCAGAATATACTGCCGCTGGTTTGCAGAAAATAAAGGATGTGCAAACTCAAGTGCAAGCCGACCCTACCCAGTTTGCCGACTTAGCTAAACAGTACAGTGAAGATGGTTCAGCCGCTAATGGTGGTGATTTAGACTGGTTTGGTCGGGGCGTGATGGTACCCGAATTTGAAGAGGCTGTCTTTGCCTTAACGGAACCGAACCAAGTGTCCGATATCGTCCAAACCCAATTTGGTTACCATTTGATTCAATTAGTGGAGCGTAAAGCAGCTACGGATACCGAAGAAGAACAGGTGCATGCCCGCCATATTTTGATCATGTTTTCAATTGACGATTATATCACCGCCCGCTCGGCCCAAGAATCCGTTAAACGGTTGATTGATCCGAAGACCTTGGCAGAATAAGGTAAGTAATTGGAGCCCACGACCAGGATCGAACTGATGACCTACGGTTTACGATACCGTCGCTCTACCAACTGAGCTACGTGGGCCCGAGGCGTTTCAACTCCGTTGAACCGCACGGGCAAGCCTATTTTTAGGGTTTAAATGAATATGGACTTGTCCGTGCGGTTGTGAGCCTAGCGAACAAACGCCGCGGATTGACGAACGTCTCTAAAAATAGTATTATTGTGGGCGTATGTCAAGCCAGCTGAAGATTATCTTGATTGAAGACGAGCCTACCTTGGTCTCTTTATATAGTGTTGGTTTGCGTTCCGTGGGTGAGGTGACAGCTGCCCGGAACAAGGCCGAAGCCTTAACTCTACTGCAAGAGCTGATCGACACCAAGGTAAAGCCAGATGTCATTTTGTTGGATTTGATCTTACCGGGCGCTAAAAGTGATGCCTTGATTTTTACTGATCGGGTTGGGTTTGAGGTCTTACATTGGTTGCGTGAGCAAAAATGGTTTGAACTGGTACCGGTGATTGTGATGACAAATTTAGACAGTACGGAAGACCGCATCATGGCGGAGAAGTTAGGTGCCAATGGTTATATTGTTAAATCCAATGTCGTGCCTAAACAGATTGTAGAAGCCATTAAAGCCGTTATCTGATGCGCCATTTTTTACTGGTAGCCACACTCTTCATAGTGCTGGTTCCGCCGGTGTGGGCGGACGATGGTTTGTCCGTGACAGCAGTGTTGCGGCGCGATGCCTTAAGCGCCGGTTATACGGTGGTGAACCCAGCCGGTACCGCTGCACTTGGTGTACCAGCTAATGCGATTAAACAAACAGCGATCGTGCGTGTAAAACTAAGTAAAGTCGCCCACCCAGAACGTTATTATGGCGACGAGCAACCGATTTCAGATCTGTATCGTTTTTCATTGCATAACCAATCAGCTTTCAAGCTAAAGAAAAAATTGTGGTTACGGCTATCGTACCCAAGTGCCTATGCAGAGCGTGATAAGGTGATCAAGTATTATGACTCAGCCAGTGATCGGTGGCGCACACTGACAGCGCTCAATGATAACACTACGACCTTTAACGTTACCGGACATCTGAAAAAGAAACATGGAATTATTGCTGCTTTTGAAAAACCTAATGACGGAAATATTGTGCAGGGGATGGCAAGCTGGTATGATTGGACAGGAGCAGCCTGCAACGCCTTTCCGCTCGGCAGTCAGATTCGGGTAACCAACGTGGCTACCGGAGCTTACGTGGATTCTACCGTCGTATCCACTGGACCATTTATCCCAGGTCGGGTCGTAGACCTAACCCGTGAAGACTTTTCCTCCATTGCCGACTTATCGGCCGGGGTGGTAGAAGTCACCGTGCAGCAGATTGATTGATTCCACCATGATTGAATTCAAAAAAGTTACCAAAATTTACTCTGATCAAACCTATGCCGCGCGCGACCTGTCCTTATTGATTCGCCCTGGTGAGTTTGTATCGATTGTCGGGCAATCGGGTACGGGCAAAACCACCCTGGCAAAAATGGTGATTGCAGAGGAGCGTCCGACGCGTGGCCAAGTGATTGTGGGCGGCTGGGATATTACCGGCATCAAGCCCGCAGATATTCCGGTGTTGCGGCGCCAGGTTGGAGTAGTGTTTCAGGATTTTAAATTGTTACCCAAAAAGACAGTTTACGAAAATATCAAGTTTGCGTTAGAGGTCTGCGGTGTTGAGCAACGCAAAATCGATGCCATTGTACCGCAGGTATTAAAAGTGGTGGGTTTAGAAGAGAAGCGGGATAAATTTCCGCACCAGTTATCGGGTGGTCAGCAACAGCGAGTAGCCATTGGTCGAGCTTTAGTACATCGTCCTAAAGTATTGTTAGCCGATGAGCCAACTGGCAGTTTAGATACCATCAATGCCACCGAAATTATTGAGTTGCTGTTGAAGATCAATACACTTGGTACCACAGTGATGTTAGTGACGCATAATAAGGAGATTGTAGACCGGTTGCGGCGGCGGGTGGTAGCGATTTCTGATGGGGTGATTATCTCTGATCAACAATCGGGTAAATACAACTTGTAATATGTTCGTCACGATCATCCGCACTTCTAACTTTGCCTTCCAGCATTTCTGGCGCAATTTATGGATTTCAGCCATTACCATTTTTATTCTGACCCTAACTTTGTTTATTGTCAGTTTAGTCAGTAGTTTAAACTTGTTGGCTGGCCAAGCCATCAAAGCGGTTGAGAACAAAGTGGATATTGATCTGTACTTTAAGCAGGGGACCGATGAAGCGGATATCCTGAAAGCGAAAGTGTATGTAGAAGGCCTACCGGAAGTCAGTAATGTGCGTTATATCTCCAGAGACGAGGCGTTAGAGAGTTTCACCGCCACCCACGCGGATGATCCGGATATCCAAGCTGCACTAGCTGAATTGGATACGAACCCATTACCGGCAACATTAAGTGTACAGGCGAATGAGCTCAATCAATACCAGGCGATTATTACCCAATTTGAAAGTTCGGAATATGATACGTTGGTGGAAGATAAGAATTTTTCTGATCATCAAGCGGTCATTGATCGTTTGTCTGGCTTAACTAAACGTATCTACCAAGGTGGGTTGATCATTAGCTTTATCTTCGTCTTTATTTCGGTCGTGATGATGTACAACACCATCCGGGTGGCGATTTACTCCCACCGTGAAGAGTTGGGGATTATGAAATTAGTCGGTGCCACCAACTGGTTCATTCGTGCCCCCTTCATTATTGAAAGTGTCTTGTATGCGCTGGTGTCGAGCGTATTTGCGATGAGCATTTTGTCGGTGATTGCCTTTAGCGCCGCACCGTACGTGAATGCATTTTTTACGGGCTATGACTTCAGTTTAGATCTCTTCTTCATCACCAATTTTTGGATCATCGCCCTGGGCCAATTCTTGATCTCCCTGATTTTGGCCGTGGGCAGCAGTATGTTGTCGATCGGCCGGTACTTGAAGGTGTAAGTAGTCTACCGGCGTTTTTTCCACCAGGCGGGGTACTCGCCAGTACGAAAACAGATAAAATCAAACAACAGGCCGAGCATGATGGCGTACGGTGCAAAGTTAATCAGGGTGTCACTGACCGAATGTGAAGTGGAATCAATCTTGCCAAAAATAAGACCAGCTAATACTAATAGCAATCCAGTCAGTACCCAACCTTGCCAGGTCGCAGGGTAATAAGCCGCGAAATACTTCCAGAACTGTTTAGGCTTAAACCAATAGGGAGACATGGGTGTTAGTATACGGCAAAGTGCTTTACAGGCAATAGGGGACGCGCTATAGTACCCTCGCTTGTTTTTTAATTGGGGCGTAGCCAAGCGGTAAGGCAGCGGCCTTTGGCGCCGCCATTCGTAGGTTCGATCCCTACCGCCCCAGCTCATTTGTACTCAATCCTCCCATCCAGTCGCAGCTATCACTTCATATCTTTGCAAACGCACTCAACCTTCACATCGACATCGGTAGGTTGTTCCCCTAGTGCTGGCACGCGTTGACCCGACAAGTAGTCAGCGAGTTGCTGACGTGAAAACCGCAGTCGGCTTGAAATGCGTAGGTAGGGAATCTCCTGGCGTTCCACCATCCGGTAGAGCGTGCTTTTTGAAATACCCAGGAGCTGTCTGACCTCTTGGGGTTTGAGTAGAGTGTTTGTAATGTTGTTCATACAAATAGTCTACGTAGAGCCATCTTAGTTGGTAAGGTGGGTAGCGGGGGTACGAACACCTCTTTTTTAGACTGTCTGTGCTGTGGATAAGCCACCAAGAGCCCCTTGACAGTTGCACGATTCGCGCAATAATGGAGGTAGTTCGTTGATAGTTTGCCGCATTTGTATGCGGTAGTTAATCAGGTAATTTTCATTCCTATGAAACACCTATTGACTGCTGCACGTCCATTACGCTAAAGGACTCTCAAAGCGCCCTCACCAACACCGCCATATGTAGGAATCGTGTCCCTACGAAATCTCTTACGCAAGAGAATATGGGTAATGTCGGCGCGTGAGGATACCGCCACGATTGTTCTTTATCGCGATGGGATACATCGTGCTTGTAGAAATACAAGCCCGCAAAGGACAACATTCAAGTACTTACCTTGGATCACTGGTCCCGTGCGGCAAAGTGTCAACGAATGGCCTGACAAAAGGTAATGTCTATGCGCCAGTGATCGCAACACCTGCTATCTAATGGATTTGTCGACACAAATTGATTTTATCGTACCCACCAATCGGATAAACGAGTCCTGTTGCGGATTCCTATAACTAATGAATATTTTAAGAGAATCAATAACGAAGAGCCTGCAAGTAGCGCGAAAAGAACTCGCTTCGATTGGCATGGACAAACTGACTTGGCTATCTATCAACAACTGGCATGCGAAATACTCTAGCAACGTGTTTCTGCAGGTTGACTCCGAAATCCACATGTCGCCAAATGCGAATATTGCACGTCTATATACCGGATATCAGGACATCACCGACGTACAAGTTCTTGATGAAATACGTCAGAGCATCATAGGAAAAACTGACAGGATGCTTACTGCGCTCGATAAAAACCAACCCTTGCCTGATGAGCCGGTGTCGCAAGCGCTGATTTCAAGAGTCACTGATCCTAAGCTAGCGACACTTCTTCGCCAGTTCAGCACTTGCTGTAAGCAGGCTCCAAGTATAGCGGCAATTAGCTATCGTACTATATTTGCGCTTGTAATCAAGGAACGGGCGAAAAAGGAAAAACCAGACAGCAAAATCGCGGTTGATGAAGACATTAACTTTCAAGCTGCTATCGATGCAGTATTCGATTTGCCGCTATTTTCCGAAGGCGCCCGCAAAT
>CAZSXL010000063.1:0-6799 GCA_964611225.1 uncultured Gammaproteobacteria bacterium | reverse complement strand
GTCTTAGCCGCCAGCGTCTTGGTGAGTTTAATTCCGGTCTTTATGGTGGTGTTAGTGGTACCATTATCTGAATTACAAACCAGTTTCAGCTTTCGGCTAGGGTTTAGCATTGTTGGTTCATTTGTGGCGATTGTGCTGTTATTTGCTTTGCCCGTGATTTTACTTGGTATGGTAAGTCCGTTCATTATTCGGATTGCGACTAAAGATATCCAAACGGCTGGCCAAGTAGCGGGTGGGTTATATGCTTGGTCAACCATGGGCAGTATCGTCGGCACCTTTGCCAGTGCCTTTTTCATTGTCCCGTTTTTAGGTAGCCGCGAAACGATTTTTATTTCTGCCTTGTTATTAGCCCTGATTGGTATTATTGGGATGAAGCGCTATGGATATGCAGTAATTTTAGTATTACCGCTTGTATTGTACGGCTGGTTTAGCCAGCAACCACTACGCGCCGATGCAGCGATTTTAGAAGAAGGCGAGACCCTGTATCAATATTATGCCGTTATCGATAGTGAGGATCGTTTACTGTTACAATATAACGAAGGGTTAGGGACACAATCTTTGTATATGAAAGCTGGAGTGTTAACAGATAGCTATTTTGATTATGTTGCCTTAGCACCTAGTCTGCGTCCGCAGAGCAATTCAGCCGTAGTACTGGGCTTAGCGGGTGGTACCCTTACTCGCCAGCTCACAACCTATTATCCAGACTTACAGATCACAGGTGTAGAGATTGATCCAGAAATTGTTGCAGTTGCCCAGCGCTGGTTTGATTTAGCGGCTCAACCAATGACGGTAGTGGTGGATGATGGCCGTAATTTTATGCGATCCACGAGTGATCAATATGATCTGGTGTTCATGGATGTGTTCGCCAATGAATATTATATTCCTTGGCACATGACCACCGTGGAGTTTTTTGAAACAGTGGCTACGCATCAACCACAGGATGGCCTGATTGCTATGAACATTGGCAGTAATGGAGAAACTGGTCAGTTATTTCAAGCGATACTGATTACTCTGCAGGAGGTGTATCCCTATGTCTATACGGTAGCAGTACCTGATTCTTTGAATTATGCTGTGTTTGCCTCTCGTCTGCCACTGGAACCTCAGACACTAGCGACTAGTTCCGATTCAGAGCGGCCGATCAAACAGATTTTGCAATCCTGGAAAGCATTTACGCCTACTCATCCAGTAGCTCCGTTAACCGATAACCGAGCACCCGTGGAGCTGTACACGGAAGCGATGGTGTGGGACTATATTCTTAGCATATGACACACAGTTTTACGACGATCACTTTTTTCACCGATGGTGGTGCCCGGGGTAATCCTGGTCCGGCGGCATCTGGTGCGTACAGTCCTGAACTAGGCGAGTTTAAGCGTTATTTAGGCACGGCCACCAATAACCAAGCGGAATATACCGCGATCGTTCTGGCCATGGAGCAAGCGGTAGCTTATCAAGCTAATCACCCCAGTTTACAGCACATTGATTTCTTTATGGATTCCGAATTGGCCGTCAAACAATTAAAACGGGAATACAAAGTCAGAAATCCAGAACTGCAAAAACTGTTTTTGAAAGTGTGGAATTTGACCACCAAATTTCAAAAAGTCACCTTTACCCATGTGCGCCGCGAAAAAAACAAGGACGCTGACCGGCTGGTGAACGAAGCCATTGATGCAGCCTTAAGCGGCGGTGCGCTCAGCCGCTAGTAGTTCTTCCAGCTGTTCTTTGCCGCGCAAAATGCGTACCCGAATAGTATTTTCTTTCTCACCTGTTTCTTGGGCAATGCGTGTGCCAGACCAACCGTCAATCAAATGATAACGCAAAGTTTGCACTGTGTTGTGGTTGTTGATTCGGCTGAAGAGTGCGTTAAGACGATCATGTGTCGGGTCATTTGACTGTAGTAATTGATCCAACCGTGGTGTGACCGAATGTAAATCGGGCAATGTTCCACCTAACAGTTCCGCCAGGATTTTGCGCTGACGTCTTAAGAGCGAGGATACGGCATCTTTGGATTTACCCGATTGATCGGCAATAGCTTGATCGGATAAACCATCCAAGATACTTAAACGCAGAATACGGGCAGCAGCTTGGTCGGGCAGCTGCTGTAAAGCTTGCGCAACGCGTGCGCGTTCGCTAGATTGCTCATACACCACTGGCTGTTCATGGCTACCAGATTCATCCGTTGTGTCAGTGTCGCCATTGAGAATCTTTCTTAATTTTTCTCTCCCACGGCTTAAGATCGCGTGGACTGTTCCTTCTGGCATACCTAACTGGTCGGCAATGGCTTTGGTTGGGGTATCTGCAAAATAATATAGTTGCAAGATCTCCATGGTTCTGGCTGGAGTGGTTTTTGCCATGATCTTGAGGGCAGATTGTAACGCCGCTGTACGTTCAAGTTTATCATCACTATCATCATCCACTAATGATTTCGGATCAGCTAATTCAAAACCAGTATCCTCGTCCATTTGCTCCAGTGAGCTAGAAGCTTTAGTAAAGCTACGTCTGGTATGGTCCAGGGCAAGTCGTTCCGTGATGGTGTAAATCCAAGCAGCAAAATTACCACCTGGTCGAAAACTCGTCCGGCTTGCCCAGGCTTTCGTAAAGGCTTGTTGTCTAATTTCGTCTGCAATTTCAGAGCGTTTCACAATCCCCAGTGCCCGCCGCCACAGCAGCACAGAATAACGCTCAAATAATTGAGTAAAGGCTGGTTGAGCGATTGTGTCATCACGATCCATCGCTTGGGCCACCAGCTTGTTCAGTTGGTCGTCAGTGTGTTCGATCAGTCGTTCAGAAGCGTACACCATAGCGAAAGTCTACCGAATAATGTACCATTGTCAATATATGCCCAGTAGCTATCCTAAACCGTTCGAATGCATCGACTGTAGCCAATATCCGGATAGCGAGTTTGGTATTTTCCAGCCAGCCAATGATTGGGTGATGACCTTTCCCGAGCGGCAATTAATGCATGTGCATTTTGGTGAGCCGACCTATTCGGTTGAGGAAAATACTGCCCAGGCTGATTTTATTGCGCAGTACTACTATCATCACATGCATCAATATCCTGAGGCACTATTTTTTTTCATTCTTGATATGTCAAAGATCGATAATAGTGAACAGATTTCTGATCGCGCTAAACAAATTTATCGGGTTTTATTGGAACATCCACAATTAGTATCCGGTGCAGTCTACGGCGCCACCACCGATATGCAAGCGATGATTCATTTGTTAAGCGAAGAAACCGATAAAACCGTCACCACTGTTGCTAGCAAACAAGCGGCTGACCAGATTTATCAGTTTTGGCACCGCGGGCAGTAGTGTGTACCCCGTCCAGCGCAGCGAGTTTTTTTGATGATGGTTTTACAACGACGGCAGGGTTCACTGGTACGATCATACACTTTCCGTTTATTCCAATAGGATCCGGTTTTGCCATCCACACGATAGTAATGGCTAAAGCTGGTACCGCCTAGTTTAATCGCTTCCTGCAAAATTGCACGACTGGCTTGGTAGAGCGCCTGCTGTTCTGTTCGGGTTAAGGTTCCTACTCGGCGAGTGGGTTTCACCTTGGCTTGCCAACAAATATCGTCGGCATAAATATTTCCAATACCAGCAATCGCTTGTTGGTTCAACAGCACGGCTTTGATACTCGTCCGCTGACGGCGTTGCAAAACAGTCCGGAAGTAATCCAAGGTATAGGTCTTTGCAATGGGCTCAATGCCTAATTTTTTTGCAATAAAATAATGTTCAATGTCAGCGGCTGGGTATAATTCTACATAGCCAAATTTGCGCATGTCTTGAAAGAACAACTTGCTGCCGTCAGTAAAGATAAACTCAACTCGGGTGTGGTTATTTGGTAGCGTTGTTTGTTCCTTGCCCATGGTATGTCCACCCAAAAATTTTGGTTGTTTGTCTGTGTACAATAATTGCCCAGTCATTTTTAAATGAATCACAAAG
Organism: uncultured Gammaproteobacteria bacterium; assembly: GCA_964611225.1. Taxonomy (GTDB): domain Bacteria; phylum Patescibacteriota; class Patescibacteriia; order UBA9570; family UBA9570; genus UBA9570. The sequence goes on along the minus strand of CAZSXL010000063.1, from coordinate 2,854 downwards.
CCATAGCCGGAACTCAGATCAATCACCAACCATTTGGCTTTACGGTCTATACTGATGACCGTCTGTTTTAAAACAAATTTTTTGATCTCAGCTGGCGTGCCCTTGAATTTTTTGGGTTCATGTACAATAAGTTTCCGGATAGTTTTACCCACGACATATTTACGTAAACCTTTGGCTACTGTCTCAACTTCTGGCAATTCCGGCATGGCAAAATTATATCATAGATATGACAAAGCCCAGATCCTCCACGGCTGGGCAGTGTCCTCCTTGAGATTGTTTAGTTGTCGTCCCATTCTTGCCAGGCGACATCCAAGCTGTTTTGTTCACCATAGAAGGTGTTGAGCCAGTCACGCAGTCTTGCTTTGCTGAATTGGCTGATCTCACCGTTCGGTGCTGCTTGCCGCAACTCGGAGGTGATCTCCTGAACTACGACGTTGGCACGACCGTTGATGTACGGATCGAAGTTGAACCAACCTTCAGCGTCCTTGGCTCGCAGGGTCAGGTTCACCCACACCACCGGAACATCTAGCCCAGCCGATGCTTGGAACAGTGCCAGCGTCCCCAGAATGCGTGGCAGCAGCACTCCTTGCCAGGTCGCGAAACCAGGAACCTGCTCACCGAACTTGTCCAGGTACTGGGCGCGGCGGTCTGCGGTGTAGCGCTGGTCCGGCAGGATAACGATGGCGATACCACCAGGCGTACGCTTGGCACGTGCCATCAGCCGACCCACCTGGTAGCGATACCACCAGTTGGAGAGCCGATGCAGGTCGCGCTGCAGCTCCGGCCACCACCGCCACACTGCCCACTCGTGAAAGCGGGTAGCGAAGATGCCCAAACCCAATGCCCACAATCCCCAGCCCATCGGGTTGAAGATATGGGAGCCTTTCAGGACAAAGGCCATCCGCTGGCTGACGTAGCGTCCGGTCAGATAGGCGACCGTCCAGGTGAGAATGGTCGGCGGGTGTTTGAACAGGACGATCTTCAGTCGATTGTCGCCGCGCAGGTCCGTACACCAGTCCGTCACCCACGAGAACCCAAGTGGCTGAAAGCACCAGTGCTGAATCTGCCAGGACCACCAGTACGGCATATTCCCCAACGGGTGGTAGGCCGTGAACCAGCCCATGGTCAGGCTCCACAGTATGCCACCGCTGAAGGCGATGCAGCCTTCCACGAAGGTAAGAATGAAGAACAGGACGGCCCGCAGCCAGACGTGAATTTTCTGCATGGTAAGCCCCTAGCAGTGTAGTGGTGAGAAGAACAAAACGTGGCCGCAGTGTAGGTACTTTCAAATGGTTTGTCAACGCTAGCACCACATGCTAATATGCCTGGTACTTATGCCAGCCAAACCAAAAACTGATAAATCCACCCGCAAAGCCGTCAGTGGAAAGAAATTTAGAGAAGTGAGCATTGTCCAGTTTTTGAATGTCAAAAAAGTGGAACGCAAAACAGAATTAATGCGCTTACTTACGCATGTGGTACAAAATTATACCAGAGATAAAGCTGTCTTGGTGCAAGCGAAGACGACCACGAATAGTATTGAATATCGCGTTTTGAATAAACGTGTTGCCCTAGCGTTGGCTACTAAAGCTCAAGCTGCGTTTAAGCAGCATCATCCAACCGTAACGGTATCAACACCCAATGATGGAGCCTACTGTCGCATCACCGTTGAATTCAATTAATCTACACTACGCGTTACTAAACCCAGAGCAGCGGCGAGCGGTTGACCATGTAGATGGTCCCATGTTGGTGTTGGCGGGTGCCGGTACCGGAAAAACTCAAATTATTGCCTTACGCATTGCTAAGTTGCTGGACACGCAAGATGTAGAACCACGTAATATTCTTTGTTTAACTTTTACGGAAAGTGGCGTGAACGCCATGCGCACCCGTCTGGTGGCTATGCTGGGACCAGTTGGTTACCAAGTGCGGGTCTATACCTTTCATGGTTTTTGCAATGAGGTGATTACCGATCATCCCGAAGTCTTCTTAGAACAGTCGGCCTTAGAACCGATTACCGATCTGGATCGTATCATTGTAATCCAAGCTATTATTCAGGACTTACCAGCTGATAGCACCCTAAAACCATTTGGTGCACCAGATTTTTATATTTCGGACATACTGCGCGCCATCCAAACCTTAAAGCGGGAAAATGTCAGCCCTGACCAATTATTGAAACTGGTAAACGATACCACGCCTGATAAAAAAAACCAGAAGCAGTTAGCCAAGCAACGTGACTTAGTCGGCATCTACCAAGCCTACCAAACGAAACTGCGCCAGTTGCAGCAGTACGATTACGAGGACATGATTTTGTATGTCATTCAGGCCTTTACCGATCACCCCGATATTCTGGCGGATTACCAAGAGCACTATTTATATATGCTCGTCGATGAGTTTCAAGATACTAATGGGGCGCAAAATGAGGTGATCCGGTTATTAGGTTCCAACCAGACCGATCCTAATATTTTTGTGGTCGGGGACGACCGGCAATCGATTTATCGTTTTCAGGGTGCTGCTCTGGAGAATATTTTGTCGTTCCAACAACGTTACGGTCAGTCGGCCGAGATCATCAGCTTGCAACAGAATTATCGTAGCCAGCAAACCATTCTAGATGCTGCGACGGCACTGATTAGAAATAATCAATATAGTTTAGAACGACACATTCCAAGCTTACAAACCGGTTTAACCGCCGCTAGAGCCCTGGACCCTCACCCGATTGAAATTGCGGAATTAGATTCTCCGGCAGCCGAACTATACTGGCTTAGTCAGCGCGTGACTACACTGATTGCTGACGGGTGTAATCCCGCGGACATTGCCGTCATTTGCCGTACCAATGCCGATGCCGATGCTGTGTTCGATC
>CAZSXL010000062.1:4507-6878 GCA_964611225.1 uncultured Gammaproteobacteria bacterium | reverse complement strand
ATTTGCAGATTGACCAGATTAGCTTGCATTACTGTAACATAATCTTGACCAGCTGCCACCTCGTCGTCGGTTAGACCTTCAATGGGGTTGAGCACTAAGGTTTGAGCTCCCACTTCAGTGGCGATCGTTTCGGATAGTTTTGGACTGACTAAACTTTCAAAGAAAATGTAGCGCACATTATGAATACGGGCAAAATCCGTCACCGCTGCCAGTGTGCTCAGAGCGGGCTCGGCATCTGGGGACAATCCCGTAATAGACAACTGTTCTAAGCCGTAAGCGCTGGCTAAATAACTGAAGGCCGCATGAGAAGTTATAAAGACATTGGAGTCACACTGCGTCAAACCGTCCTTATAGTCTTGATCCAACTGTTTTAATTGATCAACCAACGCCTGACTGTTTACCGTGTATTCAGCTGTATGAACAGGGTCAGTGGCAATAAATCCAGCGGTAATGGCAGTGACTTGGGCTTGCGCTAAAGTTGGATCTAACCACACATGTGGATCAGTCATCACCACGCCCTCCTCTTCTATAGTGTGGTCCGTCAGACCGGTAGTAGTCTCTACAACAATCGTATCGTCCGATAAATCAGCTGTGACATCCTCTGCCCAGGGTTCCAGTTGAGCACCGTTTAGGATCAATAACTGACTATCTTGAATAGCGGCAATATCTTGCGGAGTGAGTTCATAATCATGTGGCTCAGCGCCGGCTGGCGTTAAGTTGGTAACCGTTGCATAGTCTCCACCAATTTGACTGGCGAAATAATACAACGGGTAAAATGAAGTCGCGACCTTAAGCCGACCATCAGTAGTGGTGGTTTTAGTAGTGGTACATCCAGCTAGCAACAGTATTCCCAAAGTGCTAAGCAATAATAGCCTGCTTTGCATACACCAAAGATAGCATGGCTATGCAATTAACGCAAGTCATTTGCATTAATAACTAGATAACCTATTCACTACTGACCTGCTGGTGTGATAGTGGGTGCAGGTGTAGCCGCGGCTTTTTTCTTACCAAGTTGAATCAAAATCACTACGATGATTGCAATAATGACTAGCCCACCAAGAATCAACCAGATATTTTTCAGTAGGAGCACTACTATCCACAGTACAAACCACATAACTACACCTAACAAGGCGGCTACAAAACCAATCACCGCGTCAAACCCACGATCCACTCGACTACCCAGGAATGGGATTACCCTAAAGATATTGGTGAAGTACGTCAGCGGACCAGCCAACATGGTCATGCCTATGACCATTAAGACCAGAGAAACGATCCGTAAAATCCACATCATACTTCTATCCTGAGCTTCTAAGTCTGCTAACGTCCCAGCATAATCCAGGTTGGATACAACAAATGGTTTACCATCGAGCGTGGTACCAAGTTTATTGTTTGTAGCTAAGCCAGCGACCAAGGCAACAGACTGCACCGGATAATAGGTCATGATCTGACGTTGATCACCTACTTGCGGTGTCGTAGCGGTAGTGGTAGTAAAGCTGTCTTCACCAATAAAGTTAACAGCGCTGGTTGGAGTGACGCTATACACCCCTAAACCAAACTGTGCAAATTGATCAGTGGTATCAACCGTCTCCCAACTATGCTCTTCTACTTGGTAACAGCGTTCACAATTGGTGCCATCGCTGTCACACTCATCCGGTAAATTAGATAGAATGGTTTGATCATCCGATAAAGAACCACACTGCCGTTTTTCTTCGCTTCGATAGGTTTGTTGCTCGGTTTGCACCCAGACACAATCGGTAGTTAACCCAACTGTCTGGCTTGGACATGGTAAAGCATCCACTACACTGGCCGTACCCGTGACGGCCAGATAACCGCTCTGCTGATCCGTAGCAGCGACTTGAATGGCGGTGGCAAAATCTTCACCCTGATGTTGCGATTCAGCATACCAAACTGCTACGGGAGAACCAATCACGATAAAGCCTAAGCCAAGCAGAACTCCAAAAATACTACTAAATATCCCGCCCGATCTGCGCACAGTATAGGTACCGCGAGGACGCATTGAGAATAAACTCATAACACAAAGAGGGTTAAGAAATTAATCTGACTATTAGACACTTAGTATATACTAAAAACGACAAAATGTAATTATCCCCAAGCACCCATGCCATCACTCACATTAATCAAATTAGTAATACCCTGAGCGCGCAACGCCAAAGTGACCAGCTTGCTCCGTGTACCAGAATGACAAATAATATAGACTGGTTCCAGACTCATAAATGCATTGCGGCGTTGCTGCACCTGGTCAGTTGGAATGTTCACCGCTCCTGGAATTGCACCCGAGCTAAATTCTTGAGGGCTGCGCACATCAATAATTTTTAACCCCGGATTGTGTTTTAAACGAGTTTTTAACTCT
>CAZSXL010000062.1:0-4497 GCA_964611225.1 uncultured Gammaproteobacteria bacterium | reverse complement strand
ATTTTGTTTGACATTTTTGTAATGGTTAAGTATAATTGTTTCATAATTAACTGAACGTACGGTTAGGGGCTACAAGCCCTGAGCGATGAACGAACGAAGTGAGTGAAGAACCGAAGAGCTGGACGTACTGGTCTAGAACCTAGACCACCGAGGGTTTATTAGGACTAAATTTCGAGTTACCAACAGGGTTGATAGGTCACCTAAATGAGACACATAAGACACTATAAAAAGGATATCACATTGTCTCGATTGCGACTAGAAAAAGCCTAGACTTGTGAAGGGTATAGTGGCCTAATATACTTGGGGTAAAACTGCCATTACAACACCAACACTGTCACGACAATGCCAAATATAATCAAACCAATCACGACAACGTTTAGCATCACATCAACGCGTTGCAACCAATAATCAAAAGTTGAGCCATGATTGGTGAAGGTAGTGTCTGCGCTATCAGCGCTTTTATGATGGGTAGTGGCGTCGTAGGCCACGACAGTGACTTCGTACTCGCCCGGAGCAGACCAAAATACTGTACTATCTTCGACGATTGAAAATGTGCCAGTATCATCAGAGCGACCAGAATAGAGCCGCGGATAAGTAACAGTTGAATTCACTTGACTAATAGTTGCGATCACAGAGGTATCCTCAGTAGTTGTGCCAGTAATAGTGATTGCGCCTTGGTCTTCTTGGACACTCGTAATAGTCGGTGGAACAATAGAATCATCAACTAAAGCATGATGAACGGCTACAGTTAAATCACCGCCCACATTTGAACTGTGTTCAGTTTGACTGACTTGAAACTTACTCGCCGAATTAGTCGTCAAGGCTAATGTAATAATCACACCAAGCTTCGCTACCCATAGTACCAAAATCAGAATCACGAATGATAACGTCATCACCCGTCGCACCCTGAATTGAGCAACGGCAGCAGTATCTTCACTAGCAATGGTTCTGGTTCCAAGATAGAGCGGTAAGGCAATGACTCCCAAAATAACTTCTGACGCCACAATCACCACAACCGCTTTGAAGGCAGACCAACCTTGAATAGTCAGCAAGCTTTGTTTACGTTCAGCGACCACAGCCGTGAGATGCAACACTCGGTTCATCCAGCGTTGGCGCAGCGAGCTCATGACAGCAGGGCTTTAATTTTGTTACTCAATACCGTAAGATCCGTAGAAGATTTTACAAAGTAATCAATCGCGCCTAAGTCTAAACCTTTTTTGCGGTCCTCATCTTGCCCCATGTTGGATAATACAATCACTGGAATAGCTTTGGTTGCTGGATCGTCTTTTAGTTTCTTCAACACTTCAAAACCGTTCAACTTCGGCATGGTAATATCTAGTAAGGCCATATCAGGATGCTCTTTTTGAATCAGCTGTAAGCCGGCCTCACCATTGGCGGCGGTGATGACTTGAAAACCAGCGCTCAATAATTCGATCGACAAGGCTTTCAATAAAATTTGCTCATCTTCTACGACGATGATTTTTTTCATATCCTCCAATATAAATTTTTATTACTATCAGTATATCAGGTTAGCTATTCTTCTGTCGATCTGTTAAACTGAATTGATTATTATTCATAGGGAGGAATATGAAAAAAATCTGGTTACAATTTCTGTTGAAGCTATCAGCTACCACTCGTCGCTATAAAGACAAGCTCATCCAGACGACTGGGCCACAACTTATCATCATCGCTTTGGCCATTCTAGGATTAGAACTGGTCAATTTTATTGTTGGTTTACCAGCCTATATTTTTATAGCACCAAGCAACACTAAATTTTCTGATAGTGAAGTTGTGACGTATCGTTTACGCCGCATTGTGTCACTATCTGTGATAGCCAGTGTCGCAATTGGTTGGGTTTTAAAACTAGGCATAGCTGCCTTGATTGCTGCATTAGCATTACCACAATCCGGACAAGCTGCAGTCTTGACTTGGGATTTTAATAACGTAGCGTCGTACCAATTTGATCCTACTAAAATTCAAATTGTCGATGGTATGGCTGTGCTTAAAAAAGCGGATAGTTTGCTGGGTGCAACTAGTTGTAGTGCCACTGTGCGCGCCCTCGTCCCTTACGCCGCTGTGGAGCTTGATCACTGGACTGGATTCAATGCCAGTAGTACAACAAACGGTGGAAGCGTTGCGTATCAATTATCGGCCAATGGAGGCACGAGTTGGCTAATTTGGAATGGTTCAGCGTGGAGTACGGCTGGGGCTGATGATTTTATGACCGCAGCAACCGCCAATAACCACATGGCAGATTTTCCAACCAGCGGTGGCACAGTGACGTTTAAAGCCAAGTTAAGTAGCGATTGCACACAGCCCGTGCAACTGTCGGCGGTTGGAGTCAATTACGAGGCGTTGCCGCCACCTGCACCAGTTGAGGAACCGGTTGTAGAACCAGCGGTAGAGCCAACTATAGAACCAGTCGTGAATACTGCAACTGTAGAAACAGCCATAGAGACCACGCCAACCGAAACAACTCAGGTCGCCACACCCACTAGTTTTAGCCTGAGCGCTGGAACCGGAGCCATCACATTTACGAATCCAGAAGGAGCCACGATTACCGCGACTACACAATCTGCCTATGTAACCTACTCTGGGCAACGCCTGGCTTATGTGGAATTATCCGGCAACCTTGATCTGACAGCAGCGTTAGTACTGAGACAATCTGGTGTGAGCTTGGCCGTCATCAATACGTTAACTTCTCAATCCATTGATACCTTTGAACTGATGGTTCCCAAAACTGCTGGAATGGACAGCTTGGCAGTGTGCCCTGGCGTCAGTGTCATTGCCGCTGTCTCCCCCGATTGTGCTGGCGGGGTGACACTGTCAGCTCAAACAGCTTCCGCTGGTGGTTATAGCTTAGTGCGGTTAGATGATCCGAATAATTGGTACATCAGTGTAAACACAAGTGGCGCCATTGCCGTTGGTGCATTACAACTTGAACCAGTGGTAGTAACCATTCCAGAAGTGACAGAAACAGTTGATACAATCTCAACCACTGATACTACTGTAGTGACTAATACTGAAACAACGGAAATTAACACAAATACCACAATTGAAAGTGTAAACGTTAATTCAGATACTACGGTCGATACGAATACATCTAATGATGTGGATGCAGTGGTAGATGCGAATACAGAAAATCTTAATACGAATGCCGACCTTGATACCACAACTAATCTTGATTCCACTACCGCTCTTGAAACTAACCTGAACACCAATACTGACAATGTCACGAATACGAATCTAGATACTGCTGCGAACAGCAATGTCAATACTGCCATAACCCTTGATGCCAATGTAGCCACAAATACAACAGCTGATCTGGTTGGTAATGACACAATCGACCCGAATGTGAATAGCGCGGTTAATGCGAACGTGAATGCAAACGTAAACGCTAATGTGAATGCCGACATTACCGTAGACCAAAATGATTTAACTAACACTACCATTGACCTGAACGCAGGCATTGAAGCTGATATCTGTGCTACGGTTTACGCAGGTACCAACGTAGCGGAAGCGGTAACTGCCTTAGCTGGAATTACAAATTATTTATTCACTAGTACAATTCAATTCCCAACTATTGATACGACAGTTCAGCTTGGCCAATTATTATTTCAAAACGGCGTAGTCAGTTTTGAAAATTCTAGCAACGGCTCAACGGCCAACTTTGTTCCTGAAGCGGGCATAAACTACCACGTAAAAACTCAAATCAATGGGGATCAGTTACGAGCCAAATGGTGGCGCAGTGGTGAAGCTGAACCAACCCAATGGCTCATCTATGCCAGCAGTAACGCTGATGATTCCAGCTTAACCATTCAAAGTGGTGCTGTAACTAGTTTAACCCTATCGACTTGTTTGGAAGATCAAACCGTTACTGTGATTGATGCTAACACGATTGATTTGCTGAACCAGAATCATGCGCCGGTCCTGAGTGATGTTACTGCCGAACAAAAACCTGATGATGGTTTTGTCGATATTACGTACACCGTCAGTGATGCTGAGAGTAACTTTGTGGATTTGGTACAGTACGAATATTCACTGACTGGCGAGTTTACTGGTGAGCAGCAACCAATGACGGAAGCATCCACTGACCCGGATCATGATAGTCGTTATGGTTTATATACAACCACGACTGGTGCACCTCATAGCTTTATCTGGGATACTGGAACAGATTTAGATCAGGCCTATACCGGACCAGTTTGGGTGCGCTTGCGTGCCAATGACACCATTGCGGATAGTGATTTGGCTGGCAGCGCATCATTTCAAGTAGACACCCAAGCACCAACTATTACGGATATCGTAGCGGCACAGCAATCCAATGATGATGCCAATAGTGATGAATTTACTCTGACCTATCAGAGCGATGGTACTGTAGTCGTAACAGTGTCGTATGATAATGGCCTAACCTGGCAAGCCTGGGATAACACTACTACTGCACTGGCTTTGCCGAGTGGGATTGATCAAGCCATCCAGTTACAGCTCACTGCTACGGAT
>CAZSXL010000061.1:0-6928 GCA_964611225.1 uncultured Gammaproteobacteria bacterium | reverse complement strand
TTGGCCGGCTGCTTATGAACAAATTATCCAACCCAGCAGCGACGAAATCTTAACCATCGACGCAGCTCAGATTAAACAGGATTACACCACATGGTTACAGGATTGGAATCAAGCCTTTGGTATTCGCTAACCACCGTTGTCGTTGCCTTGGTCATTGGCGGCGGCTTCGCGGTAATTGAACGCTTGTGGCAACAACCTGCCCCACGCTGGTTTATCGGCATCATGATGTTGCCGGTATTTCTGCCACCAGTGATTGTGTCTACTAGCTTTATTGCTACGTTTGGCACCCAGGGCACGCTACCCCTACCGATACTCTATTCCCCTACAGCGGTACTACTGGCTTACAGCTACTATAATATTCCCCTCGCCTATGTGTTGGTTAGGTCTGCCTTGAGCGGTGTCTCGACAGCCACCGAAGCAGCCGCGCAGTTATTGGGGGCTGATCGCTGGCAACGCTTCCGGCATGTTCTGTTACCACAACTCCGCCTGGCCATCATTGGAACAGCCGGAATAATATTTCTCTATAGCTTTACTAGTTTCATCTTGCCACTGCAGTTAGGTGGTGTACATGGACAAACCATGGAAGTGTGGTTGTATCAACAAATTTATCTCTACCACCAACCGACGAAAGCACTGCTGGCGGCAACACTGCAATTCACAATCTTACTGATCGTGATGGTTGTGTTAGTACGAACCCAAACAAAACCACTACCAAACAAACCTACACCTGAATCAACGACGACTAGTCGCCGGTCGTGGCAACTGCTCCGTAGTGTACTAGCTACTGTACTATTACTACCACTCCTTAGTTTAAGTTGGAGAATGATCACAACTATTTCGGCTAGTGATATCTCGACACTATACTACAGCCAATTTAGTGTAGCCCTGTTACGTACTATTGGTATCACCTTGATAGTGCTCATTATTAGTATTAGTGCAGTGATGCTATTACGTCTTGGTACCACCCTCGGCCTGTTACTATTGAGCATCTCACCAATTACTGCCTCGTTTATTTGGTACCAACTATTCGGTAAGGGCTACGTTAGTTTAACTGGGGCCTTAGTGCTAGCGGTTTTGCCGATCACCGCCCTGATCCTACACCAGGCTAGGCAACGTTATGGATGGGCTATTATGCAAACTAGCCAAGTGCTAGGCGCCGGCACCTGGGAACGATTTAAACTAGAATACCGTCTGCAACTACCGGCGATACGCACTGTACTGGTGTTTGGAAGTATCATCGTCATGGGTGATGCTAGTATTAGTACGAACTTAACCCCTTACCGGCAACCCTTAGCCATGGGCTATGCCTTACAACTAATTGGTAGTTACCATTTTGCCGTCGGCAGTCTGGCCATGCTCATGATACTGATCTGTATGACTGGCATGATTACTCTGTTCTATGCTCGCCGTTGATCACCTGACTTTGTCTAAAAATGATCACCCCATTTTGTCTGGGTTGTCTTTTCAAGTTCAATCCAATCAGATCGCAGCATTAATTGGTCCGTCTGGTTCTGGTAAAACCAGTTTGCTACGCTGCATCGCTGGATTAGAAACTTATCAAGGCAGCATCCATCTTAACACCAATCGGCTGGATGGCTTAGCACCGGAAAAACGCTCATTGGGATATGTTGAACAAGATAACACCCTATTGCCACATCTCACTGCCGCGGACAATATCGCCTATCCTTTGAGACTCCGCAAACAATCACCGACGGTGATCGCCCAAGCGGTGATCGCTATAGCTGCACAACTCCAACTGACCACCGTTTTAAAACAGTATCCACATCAATTGAGTGGCGGCGAGCAACGCCGCGTGATGTTAGCCCGCACTATGGTTTATCAACCCAAGATATTGTTGTTTGATGAACCGTTTGCTGGAGTAGATGCGCTGTTACGGGTTGAACTAGCGCAACTATTAAAACAACAACTAGCTGCTCTGCCACTACCGGTGTTGTATGTGACGCATGATTTAGCCGAAGCTCATTATATCGCTGACCAAGCCATTGTCTTGCGCGCTGGAACAATCACCGCCGCTGGAACCTGGGCAGAACTAAAACAGCAACCAGATCCATGGTTGCAAACCTTTTTAGCTAAACACTTTTAAGATTAGAAATTAGCCCCAGGTATCGACCGCGGACCAAACGGCAACAATCATTGTAACCGCTAAACAAAGTAAGGTGATGATAATAGATACAATCCCCAGCCACTTGCCTTTGGTATCCTTCATCAGATTTAAGGCGCTCAAGGTCAGGCTGGCAATACCCAGTAATACACCAAAGGCCGATAAGACTAGATAAATAATCGTAGCTGGCTCATCCTTATAGGAAGAGCTGGTAGTACCGATCACTACAGCTATGATAAACGCTACTAACTGATGTAAAAATAACCATATAGTCACGATGGCAGCGGCGATGCCAAATTTGCGACTAGTCACTTGAGGATTCATGCCACTTAGTATACCATGGGGTCATGTTGAAGCAACAATTACAGCTGCTGGAGCGGATTACGGAAACCATTAGCTATAACCTAGATTTAGATGAGGTCTTAGTGCAAGTGGTAGATTTAGTATCCAAAACAATGAAAGCGGATTCCTGTTTGATTTACCTATCCCAGGATGATCATCTCATTTTAAAGGCCTCAAAGATTCCCCACCCCAAGATGATTAACAAGGTGGCCATGCAATATGGCGAGGGTATCACGGGCTGGGTGGCAGAACACCGGAAGCTGGTCGCACTGACAGAAAAATCTTACGCCGATAGCCGATTCAAGTTTGTGCCTCATTTAGATGTCGACGAAGATCGCTGGGAAGCTTTTGTGTCTGCACCCATTATGTTTAAAGGTGACGTAGTGGGAGTCATTAATGTGCAGCACCGCAAAAGACGCCAGCATACAGAAACGGATCTGTCGTTGCTGAAAATGATAGCCACCCAAGTAGGTGGCGCTATTTACAATGCTAAATTATTGTCAGAGACGCGCGCCCTCAAAGATGCACTGGAGACTAGAAAAGTGGTAGAAAAAGCCAAGGGCATGCTGATGAGACAACAAAGCCTCACCGAAGATGCTGCTTATGCAATGATTCGCAAAAAATCGATGGATACCAAAAAGACCATGAAGGAAGTGGCTGAAGCGATTTTACTGGCGTTGTCATTATAAGGAGATGTTAGACCGTAAAGACATTGATCTCATGCGCAAGCGGACACCAGATAAACGTGGTGAAGAAGGCCGCATCTATTTTTTTGGCACTCCTGAAAACCCACTAGTATTAAAAGAGTGGTATCACACTCATCGTCAAGTAGGACATGCCGCTGAAAGTAATAAACGGATACCGCTATCGCCGTTTCATCACAAAGCGGTGTTTTATGAAATGAATATCATTCATGCACTGTTTCCAGATCATACCGTTGGCATCGTTGGCGGTGTCGATCCACGCTTAACGACAGGACCTGGTGGTGAGATCCAATTTGATCCTAGTGCTGATGTTCCCATAACCGTAACTAAAAAAGCCCTGGGGGACGAAGAGTTGTTAAAACGGTATGATGCTATCGTGGATGCTGGCTATGCGATTATCCATGGCCTCAAAGACAGTGGCCTGACGGACGAAAAAAAATTAGAGATGCACAGCACCGCTTGGGCTGTTGATCAAGCGGTAGTTGATATATTTGGTCCAGAATTAGAAAATGCCACGGCTGGTCATGGAGGGAATGTTGAGGCTGCACTACAAGCAGCCAGGTCTGTGAACCCAAATAGTATGATCGTCAAAATGCTTGAGCGCGGTATTGCTCCAGTACACCCACAATTTAACTTTGTACCACGGCAAGCCAAACCAAACGATGTTGCTCCTTATGGCACATTTGTCGAACTACGGATTATGGATTCAGAACGCTTAAAGGATAGTTTACCTGATGATCCTGATGGCCAAACCATTAAAAGTAAATTAGCGCGCTGGCAACTATTCGACACGCTGGATCGTACCTATCTTGGTTTTTGCCAACTTTGCCCACAACAGTTTATCGATGATCCAGTTGTACAACAAGCTCTGGTTAAAACCCTGCTGGTGGCCGAACGTCAGCCAAACATACCTGATTTGCCCTATAAGATCATTTGGTTTGGCATTCAACAAGCCAAAAGCCAGGCAGAAGTGCTGACTATTTTGACAAAACTAACTGACTCGTTATACTAGTTAGGTACAACGACGTACACCCAACGCAAGACAACGCTGTCTTCACTCTCGTAGCATACGAGGGCGAAGATTTTTTCTTTATTAGTTAATGTATCACCCACATGACGAAAGCAGACATCATGGCCAAGGTAAAAGCCGAAGGAGTCACTATGGTCGGTTTTTGGTTCACCGACGTGTTAGGCCAACTGAAGGGGATCACATTCCCGGTGGAACGCCTGGAACGGTATCTTGAGGAAGGCACTTTTTTTGATGGTTCGTCCATCGATGGATTTGCTCGCATTGAAGAAAGCGATTTGGTCCTCAAGCCAGTTTTAGAGTCATTTGCCATTATCCCACTAGAGGCTGACGTGCACAAAATTGCCCGCTTCATGTGCCAGGTATTTGATGCCCAAGGAAATGCGTATCACAGTGACCCACGTAATGTCTTAGCGCGCAATGTGGACTACGCGAAATCCTTAGGCTATGACTATTTTGTTGGCCCAGAGTTGGAATACTTCTATTTCAAGTCAAAGCTGGCTACCGGAGGTTTAGATAAAGCTGGTTATTTTGACCAGATCACCCTGCACGAGGGTACGATTCTACGTGAACGAACCGTGGAAGCGTTGGAAAAGCTTGGCTACAGCGTAGAACGTGGCCACCATGAAGTAGCCGCTTCACAACAGGAGATCAACATGAAATACAGTGACGCCCTCACCATGGGTGATATTGTCATGACTTACAAATATGTGGTGAAAGAGATTGCCAGTTCCAACGGTGCCTACGCCACTTTCATGCCCAAACCCATCTTTAGCGAGAATGGCAGTGGCATGCACGTCCACCAGAGCTTATGGAAAGATGGCATTAATATGTTTCATGAAGGTAACGATGAATACGGTTTGTCAGCGATCGCTAAATCGTATGTGGCCGGCATCCTGAAACATATGCCAGAAATTGTCATGGTCACTAACCAATATGTGAACTCCTACAAACGATTAGTGCCCGGCTTTGAGGCTCCAGCCTACTTAGCCTGGGGTCGGCGTAACCGCTCAGCTTTAATTCGCATCCCACTGACCCGCGGTGAAGCCAATGCCACCCGCATTGAACTACGCTGCCCAGACCCAGCCGCCAATCCATATTTGACCTTTGCCGTCATGTTACGCGCTGGTTTAAAGGGCATTACAGAAAATTACCAACTTAGCCCAGCTACTGAAAGTGATATTTATGAGATGTCTGATACTGAGATGGCCAAACAGGGCATCACAGCTTTACCCGGCAGTTTGCGTGAAGCGATTGAGTTGGCTAAGGGTAGCGCATTGCTCAAAGAGGCCTTAGGCGAGGAAGTCCATACGAAACTGATTGCGAACAAAGTGCACGAATGGAACGAGTACCGCCGTCAGGTACACCAGTATGAGATTGATAAGTACCTACCGATCTTGTAAGTTATTTCCGTTCGGCTTCTATTTCGGCAACGGTATTGCGCATTTCGACTAACATGGCTTCGACCACATCTTCTTCAATCCCATGTAACTCGGCAATCATGGCAAAGGTATCAAAGGCCTGGCCAGGGCACATCACACAAGCCACTTGTTCACCAAAGTACTTTAACATCACTTCCTGAGCTTCCGGATATTCCAGTAATACTTCGCCAATGAGACTATCTTTGCTGATCTCCATGACACGTTTTTATTATAGGCTCTGTAAGGCTACTTTCTTCCAAGTTCCGTCAACGCACAAGTAGAGATAGCTAGCGTCGTAGGATAATCCTCCATCTGTCTCACACGTACTAGTCGCAGGAGTCTCCATTGAATTCATCGAGAACAGCCCGCCCACATACAGATCATCATTCACCGTCACCACATCATTAGAATTGTATAACTCCCCTTTTACTTCAGCGTTGCCTTCTACATAAAGATCGCCGGTAACGGCTACGGTATCGTTCAAGGTCAGGTTGCCTTTGCTATCTGAAACATCTCCTTTAACATTGAGTTTCTCGGTAATAACCATATCGTCAGCCACAGTAAAGTAACCTTTAGGATTAAAGGCTTCACCATACAGACGCAGGTTGTTACTGCCGGTAATTAAGCTCGTGACCGCTTGAGCGGTCATTACTACGCTCATGACCGATAAGGTAGAGACGATGGCGATGGTTAGGGTACGTTTGAACATAGTGGTTGTGGTTATTAGTTATAGATCACTACTAAGAGTCAAAACCGTAGCATAGTTTGCTTGTCTTGTCTACCCAGGAGGTAGCAATCTTATGCCTTAATGGATTGGCGTTGGTGCAGTTTTTGTTGGAGTAAGACCGGTACGTACTTTAAGACTGATAAAGTCACCACCGACAACACAGGTACAATCAGCAAGTTACCGAGCAGTTGATTGCGCAAAAACGGCAGAGCGTTGAAATACGACAACATCAGCCCATCCCAGGTATGTAGATACATGCCACTTAAGTGCCAGACCCCAAAATTGGTCCAGGCATAGAAAAACAAGGTAGTCAGTACGCCAAAACCAGTGAACTTCAAACTATCTAACCACACCATCAATTTGCCTCGCTGACGGTTTTTTAACACAGCGCTACTGACACCAATCGCTGCCCAGGCAGTCCAGGTGTAGAGTAAAATATTGGTATTACCAATCACCATATCCGAACCCACCACGCTAAACAAAGCCACTGCCAAACCAAGATATTGACCCAATAAGGCACCAGCAATAATTGACACAGCTGTTAAGGTTTCTACATTCGGATAGGCTTCTAACGCTAAGCGACCA
>CAZSXL010000060.1:0-6958 GCA_964611225.1 uncultured Gammaproteobacteria bacterium | reverse complement strand
TAATGAACAGGAAGTGGCTTCACGCATTATTGGAGTGGATACCGCAGATAGTATTGGTGGACCAGCCAAGGTGCTTCCTGGTACCAATGTCATCCGGGCTGGTGAAATGGTCATTGATGAGATTGTCCAGCGCGATTTTGATGTGAAACTTGGTCAAAGCATGGTTGTACAAGATAAAGTTTTTACGGTTGTGGGCGTCGCCGCCGGCGGACCACTCTTTCAACAATCGTATATCACCATGACGGAGGCGCGGGAGTTATTTCATCTGCAAGACTACTCTAACTTTTTTGTTGTATCCGTCAGTGGTGATGTAGCTATTGAAACCGTTATGCAGGAGATTGAAGATACCATACCCGGAGTGGATGCCCAAACGACCGAGGAATTTGCCACCAATAATGAACAGGAGATTATGGAAAAGTTTTTACCTATTATCTATGTACTGGTCTTTATCGGTTTCATTGTCGGTGTTGTTATTATTACCTTAACGATCTATACGGCCACCATTGAAAAAACCCGTGAATATGGTGTCCTCAAAGCGATCGGCGCTTCCAATCGCTACCTGTATCAGGTGGTACTCACGCAGTCTGGTATCGCTGGCGGGCTTGGCTTACTGATGGGAACAATTCTGACCTATGGTGTCAGCCTGAACATCCAACGGCTGGAACCGCTATTTGTCACTTTAGTAAAGTGGCAAGATGTATTGGGTGTGGCTGGTTTGACTGCTTTAATGGCAGTCTGCGCCGCCTACATACCGGTGCGACGAATAGTCAGTATCGATCCAGCGATTGTCTTTAAAGCCTAGTATGATGAACACATTGACTGTATCAAAACTAGGAAAAACCTTTGGTAGCGGAGAAATCCAAATCACCGCCTTACAGGATGTTTCGTTTATGATTGCACCGGGTGGGATCGTTTTAATTATGGGACCGTCCGGTTCTGGAAAAACCACTTTACTGTCTGTCATCGGCGGACTACTCACACCAACGACTGGCGAGGTTACGCTAGGAAATATCAAATTTTCTGACAAAACTATGCGCCAATTAGGAGAAATTAGATTGCGTAACATCGGTTTTGTGTTTCAATCATTTAATCTGCTCCAAAACTTAACTGCTGTAGAGAATGTTCAAATCGCTGGTCAATTAGCTGGCCTAAAGGCTCAAGCAGCAAAACTACGCGCCCAGCAGTTACTGGCCAAGCTCCATCTGTCCGATCGTTTACACCATTTACCAGCCAAATTATCCGGCGGTCAGCAACAGCGCGTGGCTGTCGCTCGAGCCCTCATGAACGAGCCAACCCTGATTTTAGCGGATGAACCCACTGGTAACCTAGATTCTAAATCTGGCCACGAGGTGATGATGTTATTTCATAACTTAGCTAAACAAGATGGACGAACGGTTGTGATTGTATCACACGATGAACGCATCAAAGATATTGCCGATCGAGTGTTGTGGATTGAGGATGGGCAGATTCATGCAGCTCCACCTGAACCAGAGATCACCGTTGCTGATCCTGTATGCGGTATGAAAGTAGATGCTAAATACGCATCATTTACTAATACTATTGAAGGTAAAATCTATAAATTCTGTTCAGAAGATTGTCAAACCAAGTTTGTTGAACATCCGTACACGTATATTCAAAACTGATCAACTCACCCTACCTAACGGATTTTATCCCAGGTGTCTCCGGTATCAGTGCTTTTGTAGATGGCATTCTGGTCAGTCAGCACATACAGTACACCAGAAGTGTTCTTGTCGAACGCGATATAAAGGATCGTTTCACCATTGAAGCCCTCTATAACTTTTTTCCACGTAATGCCGCTATCGGTACTTTTCCCAAGCCCTCCCAGCTGCTCGCTAAAAGTGAGTAAGATTTTTGAATCTTGAGGGTGAATAGCAATGACCGAGACTGCCCCACCCTCCAATTCTGGTGATAAAGAGGTCCAAGTCGCACCTTGATCCCGGCTGACCATAGCCCCTTCACCTTGCGGTGTGGCGGCATAAACAGTATTTTCGTCTTGAGAATCAGCGGCCAGATAGACCGGCAAAAGATCACGATTGACTATGACCCAAGTCTTACCCTGATCTGTGCTGCGCTGAAGATTCCCCTGATACCATCCGTAAACGAGATCCGGATTCACGGGACTCACCGCCATAGTGTGAAAGTCAACCGGTCCGTTTATACCAGCGGAGACCTGCTCCCAAGTAATACCGCTATCCTCAGACTTTTGAAAACCGATATTGCCGCCGACACTGGGATGACCACTGGAAAAGAATACATTCGGCTCAGTTGGATGAACCGAGAAACCCATATAATCGTCTTGACTTTGGCCAACTCTATACAGGTCTGTCTCATTCAGCAGCAACAACAACCCATGATGAGTGGCTATATAGAGTTTGTTCGGATCTTGTACATCCACTGCTAAACCATGACCATGCGTAATGACCTGTTCAGGGTACATATTATTTGCAGTAGGGTCGCCTGAAATAGTCTTAGTGCGTTGTAAAAACAACACAGCTCCTCCAATAATGACGGCCATGGTGATAACAATTCCTAGGTACTTTTTAGAATTTTTGTTCATCTGTTTTCCAGTATAGCATTTTTTTGTCGATCTCGGTACACTAACGCTAGACAAAATGAACTAACTCGTGTAGTCTTACTACAGACCATAGCAGATATATGACCTATCAATCCATTGCAAAACATTCCATCCAAATAACGCTAACCTTAATGTTGGGGCTGTTTGTGTGGGTTGGGTATCATCAGTTGATGAGCACGCTGCCGATGGATTCCATGCCCACCCACCAGACACCGTCTGCGAGTTGTATGGCGTACTGCTTTATTGCAACCACTATAAACGTTAGTGGATTAGTGCAGTCCATCTATTATGCTTTTGCGAGCAGTATCATCAGTGTCATGACTCTGCTAGCGATCAGTGTCTTGACATACGCTGCTTTATACTACCTACGCTCTAGTCAATCGATCGTCAACCCACGCTTGCAAAAACTTAATCGATACTATCAACAGCAACGCTGGAGGCTCAAATCATTTTCGCTTTGGTCGAGGCTCTATCAACAAGGCATCATTGCGCCTCAAGTTTATTCTTAGGACGATCACTGCTCACTTTTGCGGTGAGTCTATTTTATTGTCCTAATAGAATTACATACGTATGACAGAGCAACCACTAACCCATGAACGCATTCGCATTCGTGGCATGACCTGCACTAGTTGCGAGATCATCATTGAACGCAAATTAAAACAACTACCAGGAGTCAAGCGAGTTAAAGTCAACCATGCCACTGGCTGGTGCGATATTGAGCATACTGCGACGGTAACACTCTATTCAAAGGATGTCAGAGCAGCTCTGAGTGAACATGGTTATAGCTTATGGTCTGACCAGACGGCGAGCACCCAGCCAAAGCAGCCACATCATTGGCGAGAATTTGGCGTCGCTCTCCTGATCTTGTTTGTGTTTTATAAGTTACTACAAACACTCGGTATCTTTTCACTGTCTACAAGTGTAGATGCCTCAATCAACTTAGGAGCTATCTTTGTGATCGGACTAGTGGCGGCGGTGTCGACCTGCACAGCCTTGGTGAGCGGCTTAATCTTAAGTGTCTCAGCCAAATATAACGAAGCGCACCAAGCTACTACCAAATGGCAACGGCTCAAACCACATCTGCTGTTTAACCTTGGTAGGCTAGTTTCATACTTTGTGTTGGGTGGTGTCATTGGGCTCATCGGTCAAGCGATTACGCTATCACCACGTTTCACTGGCTTCTTAACAGTGGTTGTCTCCATTGTGATGATCCTACTTGGGATTGATATTCTCAAGCTATTCGAGGGTCAACGCTTCATTCCTAAAATGCCAAAATGGTTTAGTCAAAAAATGTATGAGCTGGCTGAAAGTGATAAACCATGGGTGCCATTTGTCCTCGGCGGTCTAACATTCTTTTTGCCATGTGGGTTCACACAGTCAATGCAACTCTATGCCTTGACGACCGGTAGTTTTTGGCAAGGTGGTTTGACCATGTTTGTGTTCGCGCTCGGTACATTACCGGCTTTATTGGGCGTGGGTATGGTAGCTAGCCTGGCTAAGGGAAAATTTGCCCGCTACTTTCTGAAGTTTTCTGGGGCAATGGTGTTAGTGTTGGGGTTCTATAACTTCAATAACGGCTTGGCGTTGGCAGACATTCACCCTACTGATTGGTTTAGTTCCGGTACCGTAGCCACTGCCCAGAGTGCTACCGTCACCAACGGCAAGCAAGTCATCAACATGGCGGTCAATGGTATTGCCTATACGCCAGCAGCCTTCACAATCAAGCAGGGTGTACCTGTGGAATGGCACGTGGATGGTACTAACGCGCAAGGTTGTGCCAGCGTCTTAAATGTTTCCAGTCTTGGGATTACTAAACAGCTAGCGGCTGGCGATAACGTCATTACGTTTACGCCCACCGAGACGGGAACAATAAATTTTACCTGTTCCATGGGCATGGCCCGTGGAAGCTTTAACGTTATATGAAAAAATTATATACCTTCATGATTAGCGGAATGACCTGTCACGCCTGCGAGAAATTAATTACTATGGATTTAGTGGAAGCAGGTTATACTCCGAAATCGATTAACCATCAATCAGGCGAACTCACCATTGAATTAGAACCCACTGACGTCGATCGTGTCAAACAAGCCGTTCAGGCAAGTAAGACATATATCATAACGGATGTGTACACAGTGACTGATGTTAAACCCACTAACTAAATTACACCTATGGTAACACAAACTCCGTGGAAATCATGTCTCAACTGGAAAGTGATCGTACCTATAGTGTTGGTTGCACTCACCGCTTGGTGGCTATTCCGCAATCAGCTGAATATCGGCACCCTTTTTCCACTATTATTCTTATTAATCTGTCCCCTATCCATGGTCTTCATGATGAAGTCGATGAAGCATTCAAATTGTCATGATGAACACAAATCAACGCCCCCTAAAAATCATTCCTCAGATGAGGTTACTAAATAGCTGAACTATATGAATTCAAAAATAATGTTACAGGTCAAGGGGATGACCTGCCAGTCCTGTGAGAAAATCATCAAGGCAGAATGTGAGGAAATACCTGGTATTCAGGAGTTAGCCGTTAATCACGCTACTGGTGTATTTACTGCTGTGATTGATGAAGCCCAAACCAACGTTCAAGCTGTTCAGACAGCAATTACCAAAGCCGGTTATGAATCTACTATTACATCGCAGGTGATGACGGAGTCAGTGACAGTATCAAAGGCGATCCCCCAAATTCATAACACATTCAATATCTCTATTGTTTTGCCAGCTCAGTTGGATCCTGTCCAAAATAATCTCATTGCTGTGCCTGCAGCCACTGTACCTAACACGCCAACCTTACCTGCAGTGTCATCATCAGACAATGCCAGTAAGCGGGTGAATTTATCGCTGACTGGGATGCATTGCGCTTCGTGTGCAAATATCATTGAGCGTTCACTGAAAAAAGTATCTGGTGTACAACAAGCCAGTGTTAACTTTGCTGCTGAAAAAGCCATCATAACTTATGCTGCAGGTAGTGCGACGACTCAACAGCTGATTGCCGCAGTTGAAAAAGCTGGCTACAAGGCTCAGGAAGTGAATCCAAAAGATACGGAATTTGAAACGCGTAAACGTCAGCACGTCATTCAAAGTTATTGGAAAAAATTTGTGGTGAGTATGATTTTGAGCTTGCCGATGGTGTACTTTATGTTGTTCGATTTCTTTGGTTGGATACCTGGAACCGCCCTATTGCTACCCTATGTAGGGATTGTTTCGCTGGTGCTGACTACCCCAGTACAATTTATCATCGGTGCTGGATTCTATAAAGGTGCGTGGGCTGCACTACGCATGAAAACGTTTAACATGGATAGCTTGATCGCGATTGGTACCTCGACAGCGTATTTCTATAGCTTAGTGAACTACATCATCTATGCAGTAAATCAACAGTCATTAATAGGAGTGGATGGGGCAAAAATTCCAGAACTGTATTTTGAAACGGCTGCCTTCTTAATTACATTTGTGATTTTAGGCAAATGGTTGGAAACACGTACCAAAGGCAAAACATCAGACGCCATTCGTAAACTGATGGGACTACAAGCCACTACTGCCCGGGTGATTCGTAATGGTATTACGCAAGATATTCCAATTGCTGATGTGGTGCAAGGTGATCGGGTGATTATCCGACCGGGTGAAAAAGTTCCAGTGGATGGCAAAATCGTTAGCGGTTCGTCGGCCGTAGATGAATCGATGATTACCGGCGAGAGTTTACCGGTCGAGAAACAAACTGGCGATAATGTGATTGGTGGAACGATTAATAAAACTGGGAGCTTCGAATGCGAGGTGACTAAAGTGGGCAGCGCCACAGCGTTAGCCCAAATTATTCGTTTAATTGAAGAAGCCCAAGGCTCAAAAGCTCCAATTCAAAACTTTGCTGATCGCATTTCGGCACGCTTTGTTCCGATTGTGATTGGCATTGCCATCGTGACGTTCTTGGTTTGGTACCTGTTACTGGGTGCCAGCCTGACCTTTGCCTTGATGGCCTTTACGGCAGTGATTGTCATTGCCTGCCCCTGTGCCTTAGGATTAGCTACACCCACGGCTTTGATGGTGGGAACCGGCAAGGGTGCCGAACATGGTATTCTCATTAAAGGTGGTGAACCGCTGGAGGCGGCTTGTTCCATTACCACAGTGGTGTTTGATAAAACGGGCACCATCACTAAAGGTAAACCGCAAGTGACAGAAATCATTAGTGCTGGCCTGACCGATGAAAGTGAAATTTTGGCCATCACTGCTAGTTTAGAGAAATTATCAGAGCACCCCTTAGCGGACGCCATTTATGGTTATGCCCAAGAGGAAGCCATCGCTCTGAGAAGTGTGGAGCAATTTCAAGCCATTCCTGGACATGGTGTGGAAGGAATAATTGCTG
>CAZSXL010000059.1:0-7011 GCA_964611225.1 uncultured Gammaproteobacteria bacterium | reverse complement strand
TACTAAAGAGTGATAAACATGACGGAAAAATTTATATTGGAGTTACCACCAATGTAGAACGTAGGTTACAAGAACACAATGCTGGTGAATCGACCTATACAAAAGGTTATATACCTTGGCGAGTTGTATCCACTATAGGATTCATTTCTAAACATCAAGCCACACAGTTTGAAAAATACCTTAAGCAGGGTTCAGGTTTTGCTTTTATGAAAAAACACCTACTACCTCAGTAATTGCTGCGAAGCCGCCACGGCGAAGCAGAACCCCTCACTCGCTCAACTCAAATTTAGTGGGCTAAGTATTTTTCAACATCCATGGCGGCTTTACAACCAGCGCCGGCGGCGGTGACCGCTTGGCGGTAATGTTGGTCTTCCACATCTCCAGCAAAAAATATTCCTTCCAGGTTGGTCATGGTTGAGCTATGGGGCTTAATGTAACCATTGGGTTCTAAATCCACAATACCTTTAAACACTTCTGTGTTTGGTATATGACCGATGGCTAGAAACACACCACCAATGGGATGGTCTTTAGTTTCGTTGGTTTTGAAGTTCTTCAGCGTTACACTTACCAGTTTATCTGTACCGTTAAACTGCTCAATGGCAGAATCCCAAATCACTTTAATTTTCGGATTAGCCATGGTGCGATCGATCATAATCTTACTGGCTCGAAAGCTGTCACGACGATGAATGATGGTGACGGAGTTAGCAAACTTAGTCAAAAAATTAGCTTCTTCCATGGCCGTATCACCACCACCAATCACAATAATGTCTTTCTTTTTGTAGAAAAATCCATCACAGGTAGCACAGGTAGACACGCCTTTACCAATCAGCTCTGCTTCTCCTGGAGCACTCGTCATCCGCGAACGGGCACCAGTAGCAATGATTATAGTCTTACCTTGGTAGGTGGTATCACCACAGGTTACGGTAAAAGGTACTTTGGAAAAATCTACAGTCGTGACGGTCACCTGCTCCATCTTAGCTCCAAAGCGCACACCTTGTTTTTCCATCTGTATCATTAGCTCATTGCCATCAATCCCATCCGCATACCCAGGCCAGTTCTCAATCACGGTAGTAGTGGTTAACTGACCACCGGGTTGGTTACCCTTTAATACCAACACCTTTAAATTGGCGCGAGCCGCATAGATCGCAGCCGTATAACCAGCCGGACCTGAACCAATGATGATGGTATCGAACAATTCCATATGGCGGATATTGTAGCATAGAACACAGATACTACAAAAACAGCCCCGCCAATTGGCGGGGCTGTTTTGTTGGTTCTGTTGTATTACAGATAGCTGTCTAATACTGTAGCGACTGATTCGTATGGTAAGGCACCTTCGATGACATCGAGGATGTTACCTTCGTTATCGATAACCACGGAGTACGGTGTACCACGACCACCTAAGGTTTGCGCTTCGGCAGAGTCTGCAGCGACACGATCTGCCGCTGTCTCATTTTCTAAACAATCATCAAAGGCAGAACGATCGAGACTTAAGTCATCCGCCATGGTAAAGAGTTCGGCATCTTCTAGACCGTTATTGGATGGTGTCCGTTCCATCATTAAGTCGAGGTATTCCCAAAACTTACCTTGGTCTGCAGCACATTCCGTAGCCAAAGCCTCGCGTTGCGCTTTAGGATGCAAGCTGGTCAACGGTAGGTGTTTGTAAGCCCAGCGCACTTGGCCGTCATAGTTCTCTAGAGTTTGCTGTAAGGTAGCGTGGAAACGTTTACAAAAGGGGCACTCGGTATCGGAGTATTCTACAATGGTGATATCGCCCTCTCCACGGATATTACGAATGGAGTCTGGTTCAATTTTACCGGTAGGTTTGGCGGCCACATCGGCTGCAGTATCCGCTGCGGCTACATTGGTGTTGGCAGCAGCCGTTGTTTTAGTCGTTGTCTTTGCGGCTGAGAAATCAAACCCTTTAAACATCAATACAATCATGAGGATAAAGCCTACTGCAAAGATTACTCCGGCGGTTACGACTACTCCAGCCCAAAATGCTAAGCGTGATGGCAAGGCATCAATCATGCTCATTACTCCCTTTGGTTGTTCATCCATACCAATAATTTATTTTGATAATTAAGTACTACTACAAAATATAGTAGTTCCTAAAATCCGTCAAGGGTTTTGGTTTATAAAGTAGTGAACTTGACCTTTTTGGAGTAACTACCACCTAGATAGGTACCAACCGCGCGCACGTGGACCGAATAGTTTTTACCTGATTTTAGGCCCTTGATCCGCTTAGTTTTCTTGGTGACTATATAGGTTTCCACTACTTTAGTGCCACGCTTTACTTCCACCACATAGTGATCTGCACCCGTTACTTTATTCCAGGAGACAGTGGCTTTGGTTTTAGCAATGGCTGATACATCAACCCCATGCACTTTGCCTGGTTTCGTTAAAGCTTCACCAGCTGGCACATAACCAGCAGTATCACCATCTGCGATCGAGACACCACCAATCAATTCAGCAATTTGGCCATCTGGGTTAATGACGTCGATATTTTGGAAACCACCTGGGGCGCCGGCTGGTAATGTACCCACAATTGTTGTATCAGTCGTGGTCAAGTTAGTCAGTGGCACTCCACCCACGGCAGCTACCGCTCCGTCCACAAATCCTGTTCCGGTAATGGTGATCTCGGTCGTCGTACTATCATCTGCCTCTTCTGGAGAGACTGCATAGATGGATGGGGCAGTCTCTGAAGTAATGCTAATGGCATTGGCAATGGTAGTCATTTTACCGTTTGGCCCGGTTACGCGCAGACCATAGGTACCATCGGCTAAGGTATAGGGAATAGTAAACTGGATTTCAGTACTACTGACCACAGTGGATTCGTCAGCTTCTGTTACCGTTTGGATAGCGGTGGCTTCTGAACCTTCAATAAAAGATACGGTTGAATTGGCTAAAAAATTATCACCATTCACCCATACTAGTCCGCCAGGCTGAGCGATCGCTTGACCAGGGCCACCATAAAAACTAGCGGTACCAACTACAGCAGCAGCATCGGGACAGGTTTCACCTTCCGGTAAAATGACCCATAACACGTAGTAACCGGCATTCAAAAAGACACCACTGTTAATCCCGGCTACTCCGGACGCAACATAATCTGTTGAACCAAATGGAGTGATATACCAATCGCCGGTACTAGCCACCTCCACTTGTTGGGAGCGATATAAATACATTTGAGCAGGGGTGTTAATCTCACCACCGCTATCACCGCCACAACTGGCTGAAGCTTGCTTGGTCTGGGAGTCAAATGATGGTTTCACGGTGGTGTCATTAGTGATGCGGACATCATCAATCAGCCAGCCGCGAAAGCCATTGTATTTTTCATCAACGGTATCAAAGTAAAATTTCAGGCGAACGGTATTGCCCACATATTCGGATAAATCGGCTTGGGTGTGAATCCATTGACCCACTTGCCCTAGCCCACCAGAACTATAGGGCTTCCAAGCTTCACCATCGACATCGTTAATGGGGTTCATAGTCGCTACAGCACTCCAGGTAACACCATCATCGATGCTAACATAGACAGACAACAGATCATAACGATCCACATCTACCCCTTCAATTTCCCACCAATTCCAAAAAGTTAAGTTAGCCGTTTCTGAAGTGGTTAAATCAATCGACCCACTAATTAACTCACCAACGTTGGCCAGGTCAGACCAACCGCCATTTTTATCAGTTTGGCTGACTAAATCCCATTCATCCAAAAAGGTACCATCATCCTCACTGCCATACCACCAGACATTATCACCTGAGTAAGGTCTCGGTAGATCACCAAAGTCAGGATAGGATACTAAGCCTGGGTTCACATCGCCAGAGACAGCGACGTCTTCTGGGTTGAGCTGCATGTGCCATTGGCCGGTAGCGGTCCAGTCGCCTGCGCCGCTTTCCATATCGTCGAAAAAGACTTGGCCGGCCTGCACTGGTTGCAAACTAAACAGCACCACGCTGGTGGCTAAGATACTGGCAGAGATGAACTTATACATAAAAGTATGATGATAATTAGTACCTCCACTAAATTACCTTTAGTATACGCCTACCCTAGGCTGCGACGCAACTTGCCGGCCTGCAAGACAGCAGCGGCAATAGATTGATGCTGTTTTTCCAGGTAGTAGATATCAGAAGTGGCATTACGGTGCAGGTACTCATCGGCGGTCTTGGGGCCAAGGGTCATGCCAAAATATTGTTCAAGGTATTCAATATCTTTTTGAATGGCTTGCCAACCTTTATGTCGTTTTGCTAAGAACGACAAGTTTTCTTTGTTCAAATACCGTCCCGCCAGTTTCATATCATGCTCCATACAGCGGTACAACTGGTGTACTAGTTCGCCTTCACTTTTGGTCATCGCTTTAAGTGTACGGCCTGTCGCTACTAATTCTGGTGGCACGCCCAAAGAGTACATGGCCGCTGTAAAGGTAATGGCGCGCGGGAATTGTTTTTTGCCAATACTACGACCATACCCCAACAAGCCAATATGTAGTCGGCGTTCACGTCGCGCTGGCACTGCTTTGACGACTTTGAACATATCGCTAGCCACGCTGGTGATGGCGGTACGATAGTGCTGTTCAGCTTTACGTACTACTACATTGACTAACCCCAGTTCGCGTTTGCCAAAGTATTGTGGAGTAGTATGCGGTAAGCTTTGCTGCAACTGTTTGATTGCCGATTTTACTTGCTTCAACGGGTAATCATAGCGAAAGGCTGATTGCACCGTAACCGTACGCACCCCCCGATACTCTTCTAAAAACTTTTCGATGTTATCAGGTGCGCAAGAACCACGGAATGGCAGTGAACCAGTCCCAATAATTGGATAAACCGGAATACCCGCCTTTTCGCTCCACTGGTACATTTCTGATAAAGCAATTTTATTCCCGATCACGGCCGGGATGATGCCTGAAATCAGCGCTGGATCGCTGCGCGCTAAGAAGGGACGTAAGTAAACTGGCTGGTCTTTATAATAGGTTTTGTGCAAATCAACATAGCGTTCGAGTAAGCCACGAATACCGAACATCTGTTTGACCTCTTCAACCAATGGGATGACTTCAACATAATTAAAAGCACTAGTTTTGGATTCAAACAGTCTGTGTTTTACCTTGGCCAATTTAGTGAAGGTGGTTTGAATGTGCAGGAGTTGGTTGGCAGAGGTGGTCATCGGTAAGATCACTTCAAATAAGGGGCGCTCGCCCATCTTCAAGTCGCGTGCCATGTCGGCTGCGGTCAGCATGGCCATGAAGGCCCGGGCTAACGAATAACCTTTCTCTTGCCAAATGTTTGGGATGCGGAAGGTAAGAAAAAAATCTTTACCCAAGCGATGCTGTTTGAAGTAGTCATGGTACTCGCTAAAAAACCGTTCAACGACGGCTTCGTCGACATACTTACCTTCCCAATCCCACATATACTCATCGACTCCCAGTTCAGCATAAGCCGAGTAAGCTTCAGCCACCTCTTCTTGCGCAGACACAAACCCATCACCGTCCAGCTCCCAATAGGGGGCAGAGGCATTGTCGGGATGTTGTGTCGCCATGACGGCTGGTATCCGACGCATCGTTTTAGACATAACCGTATTGTATACCAATAGTATTCAGCCTGTCATCTGAGTATGAATTCGTATGTAGTTGGCTCATTGACAATGAGGTGTTTTTACCCTAAAGTGTTGCCCTTATGCATACGATCGCCACCTTAATTCTAGCCCTGGGCTTAGCCAATGTCGCACCGGTACAAATGGTTGATGCCACTGTGTTTGCCTATGCCAGCACCGTTGGCCAAACGGACAGCTCTCCGTTTATGACCGCCTCCGGTGAACTAGTGCGTGATGGCATTGTGGCGAATAACTGTTTGCCCTTTGGCACAGTGGTCACTTTTCCGGAACAGTTTGGAGACAAGCAATTTGTAGTTGAAGACCGCATGGCCAAACGCTATGGTTGTGATACTTTCGATATTTGGTTTGAAACTACTAGCGCTGCCCGCTCATTTGGAAAGCAGTACACAACGGTTCAAGTTTACTAACGTCTGGCTTCCCAGTCAGCTACTGTCGCTTTCCCCAAAATGGCTTGGTTGAACCAGTTACGAAACCATTGTCCTAATACTTTGGGCCAGCCATCACGCCGAATTCGCCGTGGCGACATGGCAATTTTACGGTGCCAAAAGTAGGCGATCTCTCCGACTTTTGCTAACCGCGCATATAGTTCAAAATCTTCCGCGGTGCGTAGTTCTGGTTTAAACCCTTTAATACGTTCAAACTCTGTGCGCCGTACCATCATACAATCTCCCGGTGACGCACCGGTTTTAAGCAGCCGGTTCATCAGGTAGACCATACTATTAAAGACACCGTACACTAGTTTATCCATGACTCTAGCTTCTTCCGGGTAGATGGTAATACGCATGGTGGCAGCGGCAACGTGTGGGTGGTCGGTAAAATACGCCTGCACTTCTTGCACGGTGGCTTCGATATCGACAATGCGGACATCGGCATCAATAAACCACAACAGCCCGCCCACTGCCGCCTTGGCACCACGATTGCGACACTCACCAATGGAGGTGCGCGTGTCACTGGGGCGCACAATTACTTTGGCACCAGCAGCGCGCGCTAAGGCCACGGTGTCATCGGTACTACCGTTATCAGATACGATCACTTCATGATCAATCCGGCGCAACTGTTCAAACTGCTTTAATGTTTCCTGGATACCTTTGGCTTCATCGTAGGTTGGGAGTACAAACGACACTTTCATAGCCTCATAGTAGTATAGACGACTGGTTTACAGCAAGCCGCTTTTTTGATACGGTACCGATGCTTATCGGGCCTGGTAGCCAAGCGGTAAGGCAGGAGTCTGCAAAACTCTTATGCGCCGGTTCGATTCCGGCCCAGGCCTCATTGACAGTCAAGACACTATTTCCTATTATACTGTGACTACACGTCTTGCCTCTAGCGAGCTTGCTCGCCGTAGTGAGTGTAAACGAACGTAGGCGAGAATAGCTCAGTTGGTAGAGCGTCTCCTTGCCAAG
>CAZSXL010000058.1:0-7090 GCA_964611225.1 uncultured Gammaproteobacteria bacterium | reverse complement strand
GTGAAAGGGGCTGGGGGATAGGTGTGAGTCAGAAAGGGGCGAGTTGGTGGTCAACTCTGCCCCCGGAATCTAACTGTCGAACACTTCGTAGAAGATGACCGTCTCGCCATCTTCGAAGGTGTAGAGCTCCGTCTGATCCGGATCGTAGGACCGTTCCGTAGCGGTTCCTTCGGGTGCCGGTACGACTTCGAATTCATCCTGGTCAGGTTCCACGAACTGGTCATCACGCAGCACCTCGAAGGCGAAGCGGCGATCGGTGGGCGGGCTGCCGTTGTACGCCAGTGCGAGCAGGTCGTACTGGTTGCGACCAGCCGCAGCCGTCAACGGAGGGCAGCCATCCGGCGTGTAGCAGGCCGGGTCGAGGTTGATGTCAGGGGCGCAGCCAGCCACGACAGCGGTAATGCCAATGGTGAAGATAGCCAAAAAGCGACGACGTTCCATCGTTCCTCCAGAAACTACATGAGAGATTGATCGAGTCTAGATTCCGGAAGGATTCCCGAGATCTAGGTTGAATGAAGTGAGACCACCACCTCTGCTGCACTATATATAAATACAGAGCCACACAGATGGTTGTCAGTCACATTCCTATTTCCACGAGGAACGACTGATAAAACTCTACCAAATTCCGACCTGGCTTGTCCTCAAAGAGGCGTTACAGTTGCGGGTCAGCGGAGGGAATTAAACCCTCACTTCCGAATCTGGTGAGTAGATGGGAATGAACGAGAGGCTTAGTATAAACTGAAGATAATGAGCCGGCAAGTGGATAACCCCTTACCCTAGTCTAAACCTTCTCCGCCCTATCGGGCACCTCCTCCTTATCAGGAGAAGGCTAATGCAACGATCGCCCTACCCCTGGAAGGGGAGGGTGCCCGAAGGGCGGGTGGGGTTTGGAGTAAAGGTTACCTCCGATCCACCAACTCCTTAGGAATATCCTTTAAAAACCGTGATGGGGCGGTAATTTGCGTAGCACCATAGACAGTGCGCTGTCCGGCGTAAATGAAATAGGCTTTGCGTTTGGCACGGGTTAAGGCGACATAACATAAGCGGCGTTCCTCTTCCATTTCAGATGGTTGAAATAAGCTGCGGGCGTGCGGGAATAAGCCCTCTTCCATCCCCGTAATAAAGACCGTATCAAATTCTAACCCTTTGGCGGCATGCACGGTCATTAAGTTAACCGCATTACTATATTCATCCACATCATCTTGGTCTGATACTAACGCTACATCTTCTAACATCGCTAAGATACCGGCGCTACCCACTTGGTTATCAAATTTTCGGGTGACCGATTTTAATTCTTCAATATTTTCTAAGCGACTCATGTCTTCCGGTAACTTGGTGTTATATTGATCTTTAAAGTGTGTGAGCTTTACTACCAGTTCTAACGATTCTGAAGGTGATAGTTTTTCCATTTTTGTATTGAGCGATTTCATCAGCTCCTGAAAGGCGATGAAAGCGTCATGTTGTTGTGTACGCAAGGTTGGTAATTCTGCAGGCAAAATTTCTAAATAGGTTTTACCTAAACTCCGACACTGGGCCTCAATTTTTTTCCAACTGTTCGCACCCAAGCTACGCGCTGGCACGTTCACAATCCGTTCTACACTGACCCAATCAGCCGGATTCACAATCGATCGTAAATAGGCAATCAAGTCCTTGATTTCTCGGCGGTCATAAAACTTCATCCCACCAATAATGCGGTAAGGCACGTTGTAGCGTAAGAACGATTCTTCCAAAGCGCGCGACTGGGCGTTGGTACGGTACAAAATGACGTATTTACGTAGATCAATTAATGGCAATTGTTGCTTGATACTACGTTGTAATTGTTGGTCCGCTTGATAACCTTGAAATGTGCGGCTGGCCATGATTTTATCCAGTAACGACATGTTTTCTGGATTCGGTTCACTATCTTCATCAACATACTTAATTTCAGCGTCCTCTGTGATTCTGTTATCCCCATTTTCTGTGTTCTCTGTGGTATCAAACACCTCTCTAATAATATACTCACCCTCCTCTTTTTCGTCGGCCACTTCCTTAATAGTGATTTTATGACCGCGTCCATTTTCGGTCCACAGTTTTTTATCTTTTTGTTTAACGTTATATTTAATAATCTCATTGGCAGCTTCTAAGATGTGCTGGCTAGACCGGTAATTCTGTTCCAATAAGATCACCGTCGATTTTTTGTAGTCATCTTCAAAATCCAAAATATTTTGTAAGTTTGCGCCACGCCAACTATAGATCGACTGATAATCATCGCCCACTACGCAGATATTTTTATGCTCATGTGCCAACATGTCTATTAACATGTACTGGGCATGGTTAGTATCCTGGTACTCATCCACCAAAATATACTGAAAGGCTTGTTGGTAGCGTTGTAATACTTCTGGAAAGTCTTTAAAAATTTGTACCGTTAGCCGAATCAGGTCATCAAAATCTAAGGCATTGTGGTTTTTTAAAGCTGCTTGGTAGGTGGCATATACTTGAGCAGCTGTGCGATCCATGACATCACTAGCTTCAGCCTCAAAATCGCTCGGCGTAAGCAAATCATTCTTGGCTTTAGAGATAATGTGCTTAATTAAGCCAGGTGCAATTACTTTGGTATCTAAACCTTGATCCTTCATCACTTTTTTGATTAAGGCATCGGTATCGTTATCATCATAGATCACGAACTTGGCATTGTAACCCAGCGCTGGTATTTCGCGGCGTAAAATTTGTACGCAGACAGAATGAAAAGTCCCCATCACCGGATAATGCGCAATTTTATTACCCAATAAGGTGTGTAAGCGATTTTTCAGTTCTTTGGACGCTTTGTTGGTGAAGGTGACAGCCAGGATGTTATACGGTTTAGCTTTTTTGGTGGCAATAATATAGGCAATGCGGTGAATTAAGGTTTTGGTTTTACCGGAACCCGCACCCGCCAAAATCAACACTGGGCCGTCGGTTGCTTCGACGGCTACACGTTGTTTGTCGTTCAGTGGTGCTAACAGTTCGTGCATGTCTACGCACAGTACCACTGTCTACAGTTTTTTTCCACCCCGCCAGGCCATGTTAAACAGGGTGCGATAGGTGTCGGCAATGCTACTGGATTGAATACTGGTAGCGAATATTTTTTCTTTCACGGAAAACAAGACCAAGGTATTGCCGTAGAGCATGTTATCCGATTGTCTGAAGGCACCGTCGGCTGATTGAATGTAGCGAATGGTATGGTTTGGGTTCATTTGTTGAGAAGTCCGAACATATTTGCGCGTTTCTGGGTCATTATTTCCTAGTTCCCGGATAGGATTATGGGCCTGACCGATCGTGGCATAAAAATGATCGAGCACTTCACTTTCAAAGTAATAAGCGGCGTCTTTTAAGGCACCAAAGATTAGTAGTTCTTCTGTAGGGTGTGCATGTAAATAATCAAAGATCGTACTATAGACTGTGCGTACGCCATCAATGCCTTCAGCAATCTTAATGTTCGGCTTTTCCGGGTCGACATTATATAATGCCTGTAGTGAAGGCAGGATAGTTTCCGCAATTCCCCTTTGTTGTTCTAGATGTTTGATGAGCGTGGTGGGGGACTCCGCTTGATAACTAGTCTTACCCTGGCGTTGTGATTTGGTGACTAAGCCGCGTTTTTGTAGGTCATCTAGCAGTAAATAGACAGATGGACGTTTCAGATTACTGTACCGAGCAATATTAAGGACGCTGGACTCACCCAATTGCAGACAAGCCAGATATACTTTGGCTTGGTGGGTTGGTAGCCCCAATTGGGTGAGTTGTCCAGTAATGTCCATCCGTAGTTCCCTATTAATTGTCAAGTATTATGACAACATAATAATACTATTTTGGCTAATTTTAGTCAATTAATTTTGTAATAATCTATATTTTGATTTATTTATTGACATTCTTAGGGTAAACACCTACCATTCCGTGTTAATTCATTAATCCTAATTTTAATAGGTAGCTATGACTCACTTCAATCGACAGACGATCTACTCATTCCTGACCGAACCTAAAACCAAGGCGGCGCAAGTTTTCCAGGTCGGGATTACGTTATTGGTGGTGGCTTCCATAGGGCTATTTGTAGTGGAGTTTGCTTACCCAGATTTCTTTGCCGCTTACCATAGTGCATTATATGCTATTGAATCAGTAATTGTGGTGATTTTTACTATCGAGTATGCACTGAAGTTATGGTCGGCTCCGCAACGTTTAAAGTTTATCTTTAGTTTTTACGGCATCATTGATCTGTTGGCCATCTTGCCCTTCTTCTTGAGCGTTGTAAATTTATCCTTTTTGCGATCGGTTCGATTGCTACGTTTACTCAGAGTGAGTAAATTATTTCGTCTGGCTAAGGTGATGCAGTACATTCAAGCCCAACTTGGTTTGCCTACTGTGGTGCAAGAAAACGTCGTTAAGAATATTACCGTTATTGTGGCTTTATATTTTAGTGGACATTATGTACAAACCTTTTTTCAAGCGATTGATCCCGCAACTTTGCCGGACGTTATTCTGGCCGCTAGTGTGTTAGCAGTAGCGGCAATGTTTGGCTTTTTCTCTGTATCGTATGCTGATTTAAATGTCACTAAAGTGTTTGATCGCTTCTTGTTACATCTGACTACAGCCGCACTAATGTTGCCGATTGGCTTGATGTTTTTAGTAGTGCAAGTCGCTTTACAGGTTGAAATTCAAAATCAAGCGCATCTGATGACTGCAGCAATCTGGTTAGTGTATGGTTCGATTGTATTGTGGGATTTCTGGAATGTGCGTCGGGTGCCGACAGTTGGCTAGTTCTTTTCCAGGTTTGCATTTTGCTGTTATGGCTGGTTTGTCTTCGAACCGTAACAGGAGGATATAATCCTCAGTTCTTTCCCAACGTTCTGCGGTTGATTGTGTTTATCTGCTCGTCATAAATAGATACAACCGCAGAATACTAGGAGTTCCCCATGTTCAAGTATCGCATCAACCGTCTGCTCCGCAATACCATCATCTGTCTGCTGGCGGGTGTCATTGGCATCAGGCTGTTTGAGCCTTCTGCTAGTTGGCTGAGTGCCATGCTGTGGGTGGAGAAGATTCTGGTGAGTTTTGATTCGGATCGTTTTCCGGCCAGCTCACCGGCCTCAGACTTCTTCCAGTCCCACTTTGCTCTCCTCGTCTTCGTCCTGATCACTGTGTTGCTGACGGAGATCATCCCGCTCTACATTGATCGTAGCAATGCTCCGATCAAGGGCTTACAGCAGATTGTTCCGCAGCGTGGTCGCCCGCTCTACCTGCTTGTCAATCCAGTGGATTGGGAGAAGGTTCGGTCGATGGCTGAAGGCAAGGAGCCGACGAGCTCCATGGGGAACGATGCCGCTTTGGCGGTGTTGTCGCTCCAGCCCAAGCCGTTGGCCTGGTTTTTCCATGAGCTGTTCGCTCAGGTCACGAACCCACCGATCGATTCGCTGCGCGAAAGTGTGGCGATGTCTCTGCACATGTGGCTGGGACGGCGCGGTTCGTGGCTGGATGATCAGCCTGGAGTTAGCAAACTGTTGCGGCTCGAGTCGCCAGTGTTGGCAGCTGAAGAGCTGGTGGCACTGCAGGCGATGACTGATCCGGCGTTCAAGACCGTGTGCATCAGCTGCTTGGTTCCGACCGAGCAGTTCGAAGGCAACTTCGTTCCGGCTCTGCAGGCGCTCTGTCAGCAGGCGGAAGCGGCTATCCGGTCTGGCGCTACCATTCTGATCCTGACGGATCGGGGTGGAAATGCCGACCATGTACCGTTGCCACTGCTGTTGGTGGTGGGTGCAGTGCATCATTACCTGATCCGCCAGGGTCTGCGCTTGCAGGCCGATCTAGTGGCGGAGACTGGTACGGTGCACGACATCCACACGCTGGCGACGCTGATCGGCTACGGCTGCTCGGCGGTCTGTCCGTATCTGGCTTACGCCAGTATCACGGAAGCAGACGCACAGCTGCGTTATCGTCAGATGCTCGAACAGGGCCTGCTCAAAATCATGGCCATGATGGGCGTGTCGACGGTGCGAGGCTACCACGGAGCGCAACTGTTCAACGCGGTGGGGATCGGTCACGAGGTGATCGATACCTGCTTCACGCGAACGGTCACGCAACTCGGTGGTATCGGCTTCGACCAGATCGCTCACGACACGCTGCGGCGGCACACGGCGGCCTATCACACGGCTGAAGTGGGCTTGCGGCGCAGTGGTGAAAACAAGGCGATGCGAGTGGATGCCGGTGGTGAAGCGCATGCGGTTCATCCCGGTGCCATTCAGGCGATGCGGAAATTTCAGCGCGCGCCCACGGCTCCGGCCTATCGGGCGTGGGCAGACGAGGTCAACCATCAGCGCCCGCCGGTTCATCTGCGGGATCTCTGGCGGTTCGTTCCTCGGACAGCCATTCCCCTGGAAGCAGTGGAATCGACGGCAGTCATCGTGCGGCGGTTCATCACCGCGGCCATGAGTGATGGTGCGCTGTCGCCCATGGCCAACGAAACACTGGCTACTGCCATGAATCGTCTCGCTGCCCGTAGCAACGGTGGTGAGGGCGGTGAAGATCCAGCTCGCTACGGTACCGCATCGAACAGTGCCATCAAGCAAATGGCCTCTGGTCGATTCGGTGTCACGGCAGCGTATTTGCAGAGCGCTGTCGAGATCGAGATCAAGATCGTGCAGGGTGCTAAACCGGCACTCGGTGGTCAGCTCCCTGCTTTCAAGGTGACGGTACGAGTGGCTGGCATTCGACACGTTCCCCCTGGCAAGAAGCTGTTCTCACCGGCACCGCACCATGACATCTACTGCATCGAAGACCTCAAGCAATTGATCTTCGATCTGCGGCAGGTGCATCCAATGGCGCGCATCGGCGTGAAGCTGGTGTCGTGTGTCGGTATCGGCACGGTCGCGGCCGGAGTGGCTAAGGCAGGTGCCGACGTCATCCTCATTGCCGGTCACGACGGTGGTACCGGTGCCGCTCCGATCAATGCCATCAAGCACGCGGGTAACCCGTGGGAGATGGGATTGGCAGAAGCGCATCAGGTGCTCATCGACAAGGCCTGGCGTGAGCGTGTCGTCCTGCGCGTCGACGGTGGTCTGCGCACGGCACATGATGTGCTGGTAGC
>CAZSXL010000057.1:0-7160 GCA_964611225.1 uncultured Gammaproteobacteria bacterium | reverse complement strand
TAAAGTCTATTATTTGGTACTCCCAGATGGACTCGAACCATCGACCCCAGCCTTATAAGGGCTGTGCTCTCACCAACTGAGCTATGGGAGCATCTTTATTTAACGCTACCTATCCACCGGACCAGAGTACTAGCTGGTTTGGAGTCACGTAGCGTCTGAAATAATAATGTCCAAGCGGACCATTGCCAAGTAGTAAGGACAGCACCGGTAAACAGGCTCAACAGCAGGTAAACCCATTGGCCGACATATAAAGTGTTCTCAAGACGGATTAAGGCCACGTCGGCGGTCTCAAGCGATAGACCAACAAAGTCTAGTAGGACGTTAATTGTAAAACCAAGCAAAACAATTACACGAGCCACTCCCACTGCAATGAAACTGACAATCGACATCTCTAGTATGACTAACCAATGTTCAGCAAATAATTTCCAAGCCCGCTGCATAGCTTGGCCAAGGTGCGTTTGTTCCAGCACAATCGACAGAGCGGCTAATCGTACTAAAAACGAAACGACTATCACCAACGGAATAAAGACGATGCCAGCGATAATAGTGACCAAGAGCTGGGCTGATTCAAACTGCGCTACTGGCGCCAGGGTGGTGACTGCGATGACCAGGGCAAAAGTTACCACGATCACAGAGAGATAGGCCGTTACGAATAATAAAAACAACTGAATCCAATGTTTCAAACCAGCGTAAAAAGCGGCGCTGAACGTGTCTGTCTGATGAGCGATACCATGAATAATGGCTCCAACGGAAACACTCATCATGACGACTACTAAGATCGCTGCCAGGACTGCACCGACACACAATAACCAAGCATTCAGATCACCGCTCTGCAAGACAGTGTAAAATTCAGTAGCGACAGTCAACCAGCGTCCGTCTAACCAGGATTTGGCATTTAACAAGTGCCCATCACTAACGATGGCATTCATAAAGCGCAGGTAACGATCTAATTCGCCGGAGGCACCGAAGACAAAAGTGGCAAAAAAACCAAACAGCCACAGCCGTGGCCGTTGAATGGTATGATGCCAAGCCTGTTGAAAGATATCGCGATAAAGCTTCATGCCTTCATTATAGCCTCAAACTCGTCTCGTTCCAATGTCTCCTTGTCTAACAACACGGCTACCACCTGTTCTATCTTGTCTTTATGGGCTCTAATCAAGGTTTGGGCAGTCTGATGCGCAGCGGCAATAAAGGCAGTCACAGCGGCATCAATCTGCTTGGCGGTGTCTTCCGAGTAGTCTGGGCGTTCGGAAATATCGCGACCCAAGAATACCATATCTTCACGATGACCAAAGGTACGCGGTCCCAGTTCAGGGCTCATGCCATACCGTGTCACCAATTGGCGCGCTAGCCGGGTCGCCTTCTCTAAATCAGAACTGGCACCGGTGGTAATTTCACCAAAGAACTCTTCTTCGGCCACGCGCCCACCTAGCATCATGGCTAAGTCCGCTAGGAATTCAGCTTTGGTATGTAAGTGTTTATCACGTTCTGGTAATTTCAACGTATAGCCACCAGCTCGGCCACGAGAAATGATTGATATTTTATGGACTGGGTCAGCATGTTCAGAAAAATGAGCGGCAATGGCATGACCGGCTTCATGATAAGCCGTGACTTTCTTCTCTTGCTCATCCATCACTGAAGATTTTCGTTCGGGTCCAAGCATCACTTTTTCAATCGAACTGAGTACATCTGACATTGAAATGGATTTCTTATCAAAGCGCGCAGCAAAGATGGCGGCCTCATTCAGTACATTCGCTAAGTCAGCTCCGGAAAAACCAGGTGTCCGCTGGCCGACTACTTCCAGTTTTACGTTATCTTCAAATGGCTTATTCTTGGCATGCACCTGCAAAATGGCAATGCGGTCTTTAATATCCGGTAGATCTAACGTCACGCTCCGATCAAACCGGCCAGGACGCAACAAGGCCGGATCTAAGACATCAGGCCGATTAGTAGCGGCGATCACAATCACTTTAGTTTCGTTATCAAAGCCGTCCATTTCCACTAAAATTTGATTCAGGGTTTGTTCGCGTTCATCATGTGATCCACCTAAACCGGTACCCCGTTGTCGACCAACGGCATCAATTTCATCTACGAACACAATCGATGGAGCGCTTTGTTTGGCGCGCTTAAACAAGTCACGCACGCGTGAAGCACCCACCCCAACAAACATTTCAACGAATTCAGAACCAGAAATATGATAGAACGGTACACTGGCCTCACCAGCCACGGCCCGGGCTAATAAGGTCTTGCCAGTACCCGGGGGTCCCATCAGCAAGACGCCCTTTGGCACTTTGGCACCCAGGTCGGTATATTTTTGTGGATGCTTCAAAAAATCGACCACTTCAGTTAGTTCTTCTTTGGCTTCAGAACCACCAGCGACATCGGCAAACAAGACCTTAGTTTTTTTCTTGCCATCCGATTCGGGTGAGGTTACCTTACCAAACATCATGGCGCGATTATTCACCCCTTGCACTTGGCGAAACATGAACCACAACAGAACACCCACAATCAACAAACTGATTAAACCAGGGGCCAAGATCGACAACCAGTACATAAAGCCACTGTCGGTAGTGACGGTAATGGCTAGAGCGCCTAACTGGGCTGGTGTCACTCCAGATTGCAATAACAATTCTGTCAGTGGTTGACTGGCTTCTTTATACGACACCAATACAGAATCATCTGTTAGCGTAGCTGTTAAGGTTTGTTCACCCTTGACTTCAATACTTTTCACCAAACCACTCTGCACACTCGTCACAATCTGACTAAGCGAGACCTCTTCGGTTTGTGCATCTGGCTGTTGTAGAAAACTAAAGATGCTGCCGATGATAACGACAATCAGCACAACAATTACGAACTGCCGAAACAATTGTGGGCCGCGTGGAGCGCGTGGTACAGCTGCCATATGCTACTGTGGAGTTACTTCAACTGGTTCAGCTACTTTGTCTGCAACGGTTTCAGCTTTAACCTCCTCCACCTTGTCGGCTTTTTCTTCCGGCTTGTCTGCCGGTTTCTGTTCATGGAGAGCTTTGTAGGATAGCCCTAGACGGTGCTTGCCTGGTTCAATGGAAATAATCTTGAATTCATAGACATCACCAATCGTAACAACCTCGGACGGAGCATTGAGTTTACGGTAAGATAACTCCGAAATGTGCGCCAAGCCATGAATATCCTGATCAAGTTCTACAAAGGCCCCAAAAGGATTCAGCTTCAATACCTTGCCGGTAACATTCTCACCGATTTTGTAACGAGCCGCTACTTCTAACCAAGGATCTTGAATCAAGTTGCGGACACTCAAAGAAATCTTGCCATTATCGATGGCAATAATTTGCGCCTTCACTTCATCACCCACTTTTAGATACTCCTTGGGATCATCAATGCGCTGCCAGGCGATTTCAGAAATATGTACTAAGCCTTCTAAATTATCTCCAAATTCAATAAAGGCGCCAAAATCAACTACGCCAGTGACTTTACCGGCAATGTTGTCACCCACTTTGTACTGGGAAATCTTTTCTTGTTGCTGTTCGGCTTTAGCCATTTTTTCAGACACGATCAACTTCTCATCCACTTCATCCACATCAATCACCTTCACGCGGAAATGCTGGGTGACATAGGTTTGTAACCGTTCCAAAATTTTAGCTTTATTACCACCTTCCACGCGGGGATAATGTTCAACCGATAACTGTGACACCGGTAAAAATCCAGATACGCGGCCAACCCGCACAATCAGGCCACCTTTATTAGCATCCATAATCTGAGCATCCACCACTTCATTACTGCCTTGAATACCTTGCAGTTTTTCCCAGGCTTTTTTGTGACCAGCTTGGCGGAAAGATAATTCCAATTCACCATTTTCGTTCTCCATTTCTAAGACGGTAGCAGTCACTTCACTGCCTACCTTCAAATTAGAAAAATCGCCAGATTCATCAAAGAGCTCTGGTCCACGGACGACACCAACGACTAAGCCGTTAATATCGACACAGACTTCATTTTTGGAGGCACTAATGACAATACCTTGTACCGTATCGTTGAGGTTAGGCAAAACGACGGCTTGTTCTTTTTCAAGCAGCTGACTCATTAAGTCACTGGCGTGCTTGGTTTTGGACTGTTGAGTTTGGGCCATAATTACTTATTAATACTATTATCCGGACCTGACCAAAAGTCGCGGGATGGGTTAAATTAATTTAAAATAAGGCTTTGCGATTATACAAGAAGGGGCAAGATCTGGCAAGGCTCTGTCCATAACGCCCAAAATCTGCTAAAATGCACTGTATGAGTACTAATATCATCAGCGGAGCCAACTTCAAAAAAATGCTGCAGCATGCGGCACATACCAAGGGCTACCTACCAGAAAAAATCAAGCAAAACCTACGTAAAACGACTTTGAGCTCTGGGGGACATGCCGGCAAAGTATTGCATGATGACAACGCTAGAATTAACAAACGTGATGCCGTCAAGATCATTCAAAGACTGAAAGACGAGCACATGGCGCATGGTGTCACCACCACTGCTACCAAGTTTGTTGATAATGCCATTCATCATGAGAAAGCGGTCGAAGAGAGTATTGCCCGCCAAAGAAAAGATGATCGGGTTAAGGATCTGGCCAAGGAACATGCGGCCGAAATGGCTAAAGCGCACGATAAATCTGCCAAACCAGGACACTCTACTCCGGCTAAAAGTACCCCCCTGGCTGCTCACTCGGTGGCTGCTGTTCAACACAAAGTAGTTGAAACCACTCCCGTACACCATGCTACGACTACACACGCTAGCGTTCCGTCTGCTACTCATTCAGTTGTACCAGCCATGCCGCATGGTACTTTTCAGCATTTGCCTGGCCACGCGGTTGAAGCTGGACCAGAGCATACCAACACTTATTCGGGAGGGGCTAGCCACAGCTCAAAACCAGAGGAAGAAGTCATTGATTTGAACATCGGTTAGTGTTATACTACGCCCTATGCAAATCCAATGGGCTGGCCTAGGCAGCTTTCGTATTCAAACTAGCCATTCGGTCATAGTGACCGATCCGTTTTCGGATAGCAGCGGCTTAATAATGCCTAAATTAAAGGCGGATATTATCTTGGTGTCTGACCCGGCGAACAGCTTATGCAACAACACCAAGCGTTTATCTGGCGAGGGGATGGAGATTAACGCCCCAGGTGAATATGAAATTAAAGAGACTTTTATTTACGGTGTGCCAGCCGCTAATACACTTTACCTGATTGAGGACGATAACATGAGCATCGCTTTCTTGGGTGCCTTAGAAAGTGGTTTAACTAATGAACAGTTAGCAAAATTGGAAGGAGCAGATATCTTACTGTTACCCGTTGGCACATTATCTAAAGAACAACGGGCTGTAGTGGTTAGCCAACTAGAACCACGAGTGATTATCCCCTACTTGTTTAAACAAGCTAAAGTCAAAAAAGAGCTTGAGCCATTAGAAACGTTTCTTAAAGAATTGGGAGTAAAAAATTCAGACCCCATTGAGAAATACGTTATTAAAGATAAAGATTTACCACAGGATGACACTACTGTCATTATTCTTAGCCCAACCCAAGCATAACGTATGGCTGTAGTCGCAAAGAAACGGGTCAAGAAGCCCATAAAAAAAACTGCCAAAGCAGTTACTCGCAAACGTAAGATCGCTAAACCAGTAGTAGCTGTGCCAGTCATTACTCCATTAGTGCCAGTACTGCC
Organism: uncultured Gammaproteobacteria bacterium; assembly: GCA_964611225.1. Taxonomy (GTDB): domain Bacteria; phylum Patescibacteriota; class Patescibacteriia; order UBA9570; family UBA9570; genus UBA9570. The sequence goes on along the minus strand of CAZSXL010000057.1, from coordinate 1,469 downwards.
GGCTGAAGTAGAGCACCAGTTTAAGACAACCGAGCATCCCTCTAGCCGTTTAAAAATGTGGCTAGCGGTGTTGGTGTCGATGGCAGTCATTGTCTGCTTTTGGGCCTACTCACTATCCCAAACTTTATTGTCGTCGAATGCCATCAGCGCATCGGTCGACAGTACCAACATTGATGCCTTTGTTACTTCACTGAGCGATGACTTTGCCAAGCTACAAAGCGGCAGCGATGACTTTGCCAACCAAGTTGAAGATCAAACAGATGCAGCTGAGTTAGAAACCGAACCAACCACCCAAGCATTAGATAGCTTATTTTCTGACATTGAATAACCATGACTGAGTACGCCGACAAAGTGATTGAGCAACCGATTGACCGTGAAATGGAGACCTCTTATTTGAATTACGCCATGAGCGTGATTGTGTCGCGGGCACTACCAGACGCGCGGGATGGTTTGAAACCGGTGCATCGCCGCATCCTCTATGCGATGTGGTCTATTGGTTTACGGTCTGGCGCCAAGTTTCGCAAATCTGCCACGGTGGTCGGTGAAGTGTTAGGTAAATATCACCCGCATGGTGATAGCGCTGTCTACGACACAATGGTACGGTTGGCACAAAATTTCTCGATGCGGTATCCGTTGGTACATGGCCAAGGTAACTTTGGTTCCATTGATGGTGACTCAGCGGCTGCTATGCGTTATACCGAGGCTAAATTGCACAAGATTGCTGAAGAATTGCTGCAGGATTTAGAAAAAGAGACGATTGATTTTCGCCCCAACTACGATGGCACCCATGATGAGCCGAGTGTCTTGCCAGCTAAGCTACCCAACTTACTGCTCAATGGTACCGTGGGTATTGCTGTGGGTATGGCCACCAGTATTCCGCCACACAATTTGACTGAACTATGTAATGGCATCACTTACCTGATTGACCATCCCAAAGCGGATATTGATGACCTGATGGAATATGTGAAAGGTCCTGATCTACCAACGGCTGGTGTGATGTACGATGTCCAAGCGATCAAAACTGCTTACGCTACCGGTCGTGGCGGTGTGGTGATGCGTGGCCGCGCAGTGATTGAAGATGGTGACCATGGTACCCAAATTATTATTTCTGAACTTCCCTACCAAGTAAATAAAGCTACCTTGGTGGAAAAAATTGCCTTCTTGGTGAAAGAGAAAAAACTCGAGGGCATCAAAGATTTACGCGATGAATCTGACCGGACGGGCATTCGGGTAGTGATTGAATTAAAGCGCGATGCTTACCCGAAGAAAGTCTTGAACCGGATCTATAAATTGACTCAGTTACAAGAGACCTTTCACTTTAATATGGTGGCGTTAGTGGATGGCTTACAACCCCGCGTGTTGACGCTCAAGATGTTGTTGGAAGAATATATCTAACACCGTGAAGAAGTGGTAGTACGGAGCACTAAATTTGAACTGAAAAAAGCCGAAGAGCGCGCCCATATTTTAGA
>CAZSXL010000056.1:0-7198 GCA_964611225.1 uncultured Gammaproteobacteria bacterium | reverse complement strand
AAAACACTCCACGCTGAGTAGTATCATCATTAAATTCATAACCAACCGCAACTGCTAATCTACCATCACTCAATACCCCAATGGCGTTAGCCGGAGCATCTAAGCCACCCAGATCGGTCCAAGTGGCGCCAGCGTCTGTACTAGAGTAAACTGTGCCATCGGTACCCGATTGAGCTGCAAAAGCTACATATAAGGTGTCGCCATCGGCCACAATATCGCCATACGTTCCAGGTGTTAGATCGATACCACTACCAAAACCCCAAAAGTCACCCCCATTGGTTGTATAAAATAATGAAGAACCGCCAGCTACGACATGTGTTTGATCAGCTGGATTAACCCACACCGCTTCGATACTAGTCGTGGCTTGATCAGGCAGAATGGGATAATCCCAAGATGGGGTAGCACTCAAAAAGTCACTGCTGTGGGCTAAGCCACCCTGAGCAGCCAGCCACACTGAACTTTTGTCAGCCGATTGGGCGATGTCATTCACCGTGACAGCGAGCATGCCATTAGAAGAACCGGTAAATGTTGTACCACCATCGGTTGATACCGTGGCGCCGGTACCAGAGCCAACTAAAATAATATCGGTGTTACTTGGATCAATGGCCAGATGATTCGTACCAGTAGTGAGATTTGTCCAGTTGGCACCGTTATCATCGGTGTAGCGATCGCCAATATAAATGCGATCGCGAATCCAGTTAATGTCACCGGTAGTTGAGGTGCTATCAAGGGTTTGCCAAGTGCCATCAACTCCGGTGGTCGTATATAGCGCACCATCGACACCGGCGATGACAATAAAATTATCATCTGACGGTTTGACATTGACTTGAGCATAGTCACCGGATTGGTTAGTGGTAGTGAAAGTATCCAGCACCGGATCTAGGCGATACAACGTGCGGGTACTGGTATCACTATTGGAACTGGCTAACACATAAAATACACTGCCAGTACTATTACCAACTACGTCTTGTACATTATCAATGCCGGTGAGTGCTGCCCCAGTAAAGCTGACGCCTTCATCACTACTGATATCCACTACGCCACTGCGTTGGGGTACTACCAATATGCCATTAGCATACGCCATGGCTACATTATAATCATTCGTCGTGCTGCTGCCGGTTGAGCCCACCAGTTCCGTCCAATTAATTCCACCATCGGTCGTTTTATATAGGCTAGTTCCGCCAAGGATATAGGCCGTATTCGGTTCGTGAGATATTTCCAGGGCATTGACACTACCTAAATCACTGCCAGCGATTGGGCCAACCCAGGTTTGGCCGGAATCCGTGGAGTGGAAGATACCGTTCGACGATAAAGTGGAAGCGTACATTGTGCTCGTGGTGTCAATTCCGAGATCAGTAATATTACCCCCATACAGTTCATAACCAGTGCGCACAGCTCGGCTGGTATCTTTGTTAAAAGCGGTTTCGGCTGAGCTTAACCAGGGTAGGGTAAGGCCGCATAGTAAGATAAGTGTAGTCTTATAATGCATAGTGTTAGACTAGCCAATTAATAAATGATTACTTACAGTATAGGTCATCTAGACGTATTTAGTAAATTCTGTTAGATTGTCACCCCACTCGTTCCTCTGGAGTTCCTCATGCCGAAGTTGGCTTTCAACCTCACCGCTGATACCGTTGCTCTGGTCGATTCGGATCAGTCACGGCTGTGGGTGGTGTACACCCTGGAGCAGTATGCTGCCATCGATGCGGATCACGCACATTCAGCTACGAAGAACTGCGGCTGCCTAGCCAAGGGTTGCGTCCGCAAGCTCCGGTAGTGGCGCACCTCACTGGACTGCCGGCGGACATGCTGGTTGACGCCCTGCTCGAGGTCGTTGGTCAGCTCGATCCGCAGTTCCAATCCAGGCTGTCCACGGGAATCAGCTCGGTCAACTGGCGCTGGCAAGGCTCGGTCCATACGGTCGTCTACGGCAACGGTGGCGGTCGCTGCTGGTTTGCGGTAGTGCATTGTCTGCCGCAATTGCAAGCGCTGCAACGGCAACTCTTCGCCAACGAACCAGGGCGGGTGTCAGCCTTCCAATCCGTCGCCCAGCTGCCGCTGGCTGCTGAAGAGCAACCGTTCGTTGTCCACGGCGCTGTCGCGGTAGCCTGCCTGCAGGGTTGTGCCATGCGTAATTCTCTGGTGTAAGGGCGAGTGGCGGAGGAGTGGGGGACGATGCGCATTCAGCCTCGTCTCCCACCACCATAGCTCGCTTGCATAGCTTTGCAAATAGCTTTAAACTATAGGTCATAAAGTTAATACTAACTATTCACTTGCACCTTATGGTTCTATCTTCACGTCAGCGATCCGTAACAGCTTTAGTAGTGACGGGACTTGTTTTAATGGGATCAGGTTGTATGCAGCCAACGCCTCCTCCAGTCAGTACTGAACCCAAAGTAAATAGCAATCTTGTACAATGGGGAAATACCAATGACACTGTAGTGGATACTGGCTTAGAGGATAGTGCGATTGCCTTAGCTCTGTTGGATGCCGATGATGTTGAGACACTTGGTGTATTCGAGGATCCATTACCCAGTACGATTGAATTGAATGATCATTTAGATGGAGACTATCTGGAGCAGTATGATTTTTTTGTTTCGCGGTTGTGGTATGATCGTGCCAGTGGCAACAGCTTAATGACTAATGCGATTACCAAATATCTGTTGCCGTCTGCAGCCGTTGAAGAAATTGACCGGTTAGGTGGGGAGGGTAGTCAACTGAACACGATCGCCGATCCTGTCGGTGATGCTCAAGTAGTGTATTATGACGCGCCATTGTTCTATTACGGTAGTCCGGCTAGTGACGCTGAACCGGCCACATTAACCTATCGTTTTACCGTTGGTCAGTATGGCGTTAAAGTAGCGGTGGTTGATACGGGCGATGTCTTGGATGACACTAGTGTGATCCAAGCACGTTTGCTCGAACAAGCTAGTGCATTGGCCCAAGTTCAATACGATAAATTAAGTGAGCTACTATACCGTACGGTTGTAGCTACGGTCACTAACGACGCCATTGAACACTTGCCCATCAGCGTGATCGGTGCGACGCTTATTGGTACCGTCCCGCTCAGTGCTGAAGAATGGCTTGGCCTTACCTACGATCTGCAACGGGAAACCATTGCGGGTTATGTGAGCGGTGGTTTGCGGAGGTTTCAATTGGAAGAGCGTCCGGATGAGGTAGTAGAAGTGGCGGTGATGGAATTCAGCACGCCGGAACAAGCTCAGGCTTTCCGTGATGAATTACTCGACGGGGAAGATGCTGCTAGTGGTACGGAAATTGAACTGCCTGCTACAATCAGTAATTCTGCCGATGCGATTTTGCAAGCCGATACGCTTGTAGAACTACAAGCCGCTGTAGACAACTATTGGGTGGATATCACAATTTATGCGCCCTTTGCGACAGCCGAGTTAGCAGCAGCCGAGGTTGACCTGATCGCGATTAGTGAAGAAGTGCTGACCAGTTTTCAGCCATAGCAACAAGCCATTCCCTATGCTATCATAGTATTATTAAGTGGCTGAGGTTTAAATCATAAAAGTATACACTATGAATAATATACGTACATCAGTAGCTAAGAGTTTGGCTGGAGCGGGCGTCTTATTAACATTACTGGGGGCCGGTTGCACCAGTACAACTACCACCAATACAGCGACAGTCACTACTCCCACTCCCACGAACACAAATACCGCAGTTGTGGTAGTTGATACGGCTGCGATTGATCCAACCGCCATGCCGCTTGATTTTCCAAACTCAACTCTGGATGCCGAGTTTGGAGATTACGTGTTAGCGCCAAGCCGTGCATCACTGGATGAAGCGGCCACGGAAGGTGTGGAGAATGGCACGTTTATTTTTTATATGGCCGAAGTAGCTGAAGTGGGAGCGATTGCTTCAGTCTTAACTGAAATCAATACAGAGGTCACCATTCCAAATGGTGTGATTATTCCAATTCCAAGTGGCCAATCGGCTGCAGTGGGTGACACGGTCCTTACTTGGTGGCAATCTGGTTCAGGTATTACACGTGGTTATGTGGTAGCAGGCGGTACCGCTACAGAGCCAATGGTGCGCTATTTAGACACTGGATTCTTTGAGGATGATGAGCCAGAACAATTAGCAGCGGATTCATTTGTGGTCATCACTGATCCATGGCAGGCTGGTACTTCCATTGCCGTGAAAGCTGGTAGTGAGTATGATCATTATCAGATACTAAAAGTGTCCGGTGATCAAGTATTGGTCTCTGGATTTGCTAGTAGCCTAGAGGTGGTCGACAAGGCAGATGTAGTCACCATGCCAATCAAACCGGTGTTGAGTGTTGGTGATGCTGTGTCGGTACCATTTATTGGTAGCTATTCCGAAGGTGTCGTCACAGCGGTAGATGATGCTAATGGTACAGTCGATGTAGAAGTGGAATGGGCTGGTGAGCCAGAAGTGGACACTTATCCCTATGGTGACGTCATCTTGAGTGCAGAACTCTAAGACGTAACGAGGTCAAAAAAATAACAGGTCGCTGTTGAGGCGACCTGTTATTTTTGACTGCTGTGTTTTATTACTGTTGGCGTAGTTCGTGTTCCGCTTCGACGGTAGTGACTGGTTTAATCATTGCCATGATTTTAACAATACCGGCCCCAATGATTGTGTAGACAAAAATCGCTAGTAGAGTACCCCATTCAATTACTGAGTTATTGACAACTGCTAAGTTGAATACATAAATAAATGGATACGCTAATGGCGTACTAATTAGGTAAACAAACTGGGTAAAACCAGCGGCATCGTTAGCACCAAACGCTTTTAATAAAAAGCGAAAGACCAAAACAATATCAACTAGTGCTAAAATAATCCACACCATTTGTGTGCCTCGATATAGCGGCTTAATGCGTTCTACCTCTTGCGTCGTAGGAGTAACATTCGCTGGAGTGGGCGGGGTTGTAATCATACTGGTGCTGTTCAAAATTAAGCTAACTACAGTATACACTATAAAGTGCTATTTAGGTATGTGGATTGGTTCGTTCCCACTCTCGCAAGCGGCCGGCGCGACGCTCCATGGTATCGGCCTGGCGCAGCAGGCGCAGGTTACGCTGGGGGACAATCTGTGTGTGTGGAGCAGCATCGATAGCGTCTACAATATCAACTAAATCGGTTTCAGCCGTAAGCCAACCTGTACCAAACTTAGTTAAGTTTAGTGGTTTGGCAGAATATTCGCGCAGGACTTTTTTACCGGTCAGATCACTGAAATATTCATGAAAATAGGACAGTGCTAGTTCACGCATGGTTTTATAAATCGGATCACGAAATCGGAGTGATGCATGGTTCGTTTTACTAATTGCTCCCCAATACCCATGGCGTTTGTACAATGCCACCACATGATCATCATCACCCTGTACTCTTAAATCAAATAATAGTGGCGGTTCACCGCGTAACCACAGGGCGGCTGCAGCTAACAAAGCCCCCTCGAAGCAGTGCATTTTATGTGCCCGTAAGGTGCGCCGGGGAGACATATAGGTTTCACCCTGCTTTTCCCAGTTCAATGGCACACGATCCAGATAATCTTGAATTTTAATAGGGGTTGATAGTTTTTTTAAAACCGCCAATTCTTTTGCTGTCAGACCAAAACGATTAGACATATTATTCAGCAGCTAGTGCGCCTAAATCAGCTAACGCCGCTTGCAATTCTGGTTGATCAAAGTAGTCGCTACCAATCGTTGTTCCGTCATACCATAGCTCTTGGCCGTCATATTCCCACATTAAAAACATCTGCACATCCTCCATGGCTAACAACGCCGTACCGTATTCCGTAATCTCGTCGGCTGACATGGCATATTTTCCGTTTGACCACCCTGCTTGGCCGCTACTACCATCACCACCATCGGCGATATTCAAGCCATTAATGACCCCTAAACCCAAGCTATCCGCGGCGCCTTTTTGCGCAATCACATAATTTGCAATGGGGCCATCAGAATAACCTTGATAATTGGTGTATTGATTCACGCAGTTATCCACATAAATATACTGTCCAGCATTAACACTAGGCGTGGGCATGCGGCTACATTTCTGACGCACATAGGTCATTAAGCCAGGCAGAATTTCTTCACTGTAACGCGCCATTTCTTCTAAATCCGCCGCGGTGGCGTCGGTCACACTATAGGTATCAATATCGTCTAGTAGCATATGTCCCACTAATGTGCCGTCATCAATGTACGCCTGAATACCAGAACCTTCCCACCTAGCTACTAATGCCTTCCATTCAGCTAAATCAAAACTCCCAGCGGTAGTATACTCACTTTGACCGCCAGACAGACGTAAAGTCACTTTCATCCCTGATGCTTTGACCATAGGCAGAAAAGTGTTGACGGTATAATTTGTACCACTACCAGAGGCCACTTGGAACACAGTGGCATTTAAGCGAGTTTGCACATCGGCCAGGCCATCGGCTGTGTGGTAACCATTTAAACCCCAAAAGCCAAATAGTACCGGTGTGGCGGGTTCAGGTTCAGTCTGGGCATAAACAGTTTTAGAATACTGACCGAAGTTATCTCTAGATTTTTTACCGATCTCAGCGCGCACTTTAAAGCTGTAACGGGTAGCCGATTTTAAATCGGTCACAGTTTTACTACGTTTGTGCGTCCAAACTTTTTTTAACAGTTTACCATTGGGCTTGGTGATACGTATTTGGTAGCGGTCAGCTTGGGCTTGATCCTTCCATTTGAGGGTAATCGTGGTATCCGTTTTACTAGTTGAACGCAGATGTGTCACCTTGTGCGGTGTGGCCAGACTAGCTTGTACCCCAATTACGCCCAGTACCAATAGGCAGCCAATTGTGAGTAAATAGTGATGGATACGCTTCATGTTGGGAGTATAGCATACCGCTGGTTATCTTTATTGTGATGGCTTAGCAGCGTCGTGGGCATCAAACGCTGTGACACAATCAGCTGACAACTCCTCATAATGTGCTTCTAAACAGTCTACCATTGGTTCACTACCTGGTTGTGGTTCTACCCCTCGACAGTACTTACCGCGATCGCCACTACACGCCGCCACCAGCTCCTCATTTAACGTTTGTCTCCGTTCCAAGGAATTGCGACAGACCTCACTTAATTCAGCGTAATGATCGTTTAACAAACAATCCACCAAGGCTAATTTGCCTTCAGACAATCCGTTACATAATGTAGTTGATTCGGTTTCACAAGAACCAAAATCTTCATTGCCT
>CAZSXL010000055.1:0-7245 GCA_964611225.1 uncultured Gammaproteobacteria bacterium | reverse complement strand
GGTATCGTGCAGCATCGGAGAAAAATAACGAAGATCTATTTGAGCTTGTCCGTGCCACATCCACAGCACTGCCAGAGCTGTAGTAAGACCATTGGCTAATAATGATAATCCTAGTCCTTTGGAGTAGCGGATTTCTAGTAGCAACCATAACCCAATACTTTCAACCACTAACACTACATTTTCAATGCCGTAAAACCAAGCAGGCCAAATCGTCACCGCCAGCGTAGCGAGTGGTTGGGTAAAAACATTTAATAGCACAACTGCTAAGGCTACAAACCACGGCCGGCGGCGGATCACTAACACCAACACCCCTGTCTCAATGGTGATCGTGAGAACAAATGTAACTAACCAACTACTATGGATGAGGTTTGTGAACACGCCGGTTGCGACGGTAGAGAATAATCACAATAATAGCCACGAGAGCCAACCCTGAAAGATAGAGTAAACCGAACAAGCCCAGAGCGATGCCGACAATGACCATGGTATCAGGATCTTCGGTTATGAGTTCAACTGGAGTAAGCGGGTCAGCTATATCGGCAGCTACCGGGACAGCTGCCAACAGACTACTGGCGGCAACGATGAAATGGAGCAACTTTTTCATACCTCTATTGTACCTGGAGTTTCCTAGACTCGTCCATCAGATAATCATACAGATGAATCACCACCTCAAGTGGAACAGTATATTCCTTAGCCAACGTATTCATCCGTAAAAATAATTCTGTTTCACGTTTGGCATCTTGCACAGCGACACCACTAGCCTGTTTGGTTTTTCCAACCTGTTTAACTAACGTGAAGCGTTCCCCCACTAACCGGACGATGGCTTCATCAATGGCATCAATTTGAGCGCGCAATGTGGGGACAGATGTGGTAGCATCATGTCGTTCGATATCCTTATCTAATTGTTTAACTTTGGTGATAAAATTTTTACGAATTGGTTCAGCATACGGATTTAAAGTCTGCATGTCATAAAATAACTCCCAGGTATCGTTGGTCACTTTCTGCATCATCTGCAACATATGGTCATAATCTGGAGTGGCAATCTGTTGTGGCTCTAAACCGGTTAGTGCCCTGCCAATAAAATGAATGAGGGCCTGACTCTTGGCCATCATTTGATCATGTTCCGTGGGACTACACTCAATCACTGCGACACCACGACTAATAAAGAGTTCCTGGACAGTTTTGTAGGCTGCCTCTGGACACTGTAATTTACAGAACACCATCTTGCGACCTTGCCATGAATCACCAGCACTATCTGGCCCATACATGGGATGACTACCAATACTGTTATTTGGAAAATGTTTCTGTAAAATTTGACAGGGAATGGTTTTGATGGAACCAACATCCATCACAGTAGCGGTAGTAGCGATCTGCGGTTTCCACTGCTCAATAGCTTGCTCTAAATTACGGTTAGGAACAGCAAAAATAACTAACTCACAATCCGTTGGATTATCCATTGTCACATGATTATCTGTTGATAGATGTTTCTGCAACAACGTGCCAAAGCGACCTGCACCATTGGTTCCTATGGTCATGGTCATAACTTCTTTTCCCCCTCTCCTGAGATAGGGGGGGGGTTAGGGGGGAGGTGTGATTTGACTACCAAAAAATGGGTCTGATTACGCTCATCGTCCTGCACATTGTTGGCAACTACCCGCAAACCATATAATTGGGCGCATAATTGTGGCGCCAACACCGCACATTTTTCATCAAGCTTGCCAGAGGCTAAGTCGGCGGCAGCTTGAGCCGTATCACTGTACTCTACCAGCTGACAATCTGACATTTGAATATTCAAATATTTTTGACACTGCGCTAAAGCTTGCTGGTGGGACACCACTGTGCGAATTTCATCCTGACGCATATGTGGTAAAGCCAGTAAACACTGTTCCACTGGCATATCAAAGGTTGAATCGATCACAAAGTTATGCTTGCCCATTGCTTCCAAGGTCATCTTCACTAACCCACCGGTCGGGTTATACATTGGCACAATACCAAGATCAGCCGTCTTTTGTTCCAGGGCTTGGAAGACACCTTCGCTATCCAAGGCATAGTTGAACTCAACGCTCTCTAAACCATTGGCCGCCACATACATGACCCCAGCTTGGTGTGAAAAACTCCCTTTGTTACCGGCTACAGCGATATGCATAGATTTATGAAGTTGCTAATGGTTTAAGTGTAGTACGGTATTTTATTGAGTCTTTCACTGTATTATAGGGTCCATTGCCAGCAACCTTCCTGGCAATGGGTGCTAAATCTGTATAAAACAGATCAAAACTCTCGCATAAGAGCTCGCCATCACCCCGCCGCAAGAAGCCGGCCATTGCCCCACGGAATACATTTAAGATGGGTACAACTTTTTCAAACAGTTTACCTAAAGCTATTACTTCTACATTACTGCTCACCAGCAACCCAGGTAGAGCCTGTTCAATGGCTTCCACCCGTTCAGCAAAAAAATCTTTGTAACGCATCAACAGATTACGATTCTCCTCATTGCTTGGATTATCTTTTAAATCATTTGCCAACGGACGCATCACCTGTATGGCGTTATTAAGCATAAAATCGCACTGGGCAATTAACTCCTGATCGGTTCGATTGAGTTCCGTATCTTCTACGGGTTTGGGATGGATATCTGTCGGTTCAGTCATAGTTTTGCGACTCGATTTCTTAAATAGTGATCGGCTAATACCAGGTTAACCATGGCTTCACAAATGGGTACGGCCCGCGGCAACAAGCAAGGATCATGTCGGCCACCTAAGCCAATGGTAGCGGTGGGTTTTACGGCTACGCGCATGATAATATCTTTGCCATTAGAAATACCACCATAGATACCACTTTCAAAGCGATTATTCTCAGCACCAGATAAGTAGGCTACTCCAAAACCTGTTGAGTAATCAAACCCAACTACCGCATTGATACTGAGTAAACCTTTAGCGAGATCGGCTTTAAGTTTATCAAAGACTGGCTCCCCTAGCCCCACCGGACAATGTTTAACTACCACTTCAATAATGCCACCAACAGAATTCTGACTACGACTGGCCGCTTTAATAATCTCGACCATCTGCTTGGCTTTGCGATTATCAGCCGCCCGCACCGGATTCTGTTCAATCTGGTTATACTTGGGATGATCCACAATGACATCTTGAATCTGCTTCGTGTACGCAATCACCTTGGTTTTTTTGGGCAACACTTTTTTGGCGATGGCGGCAGCAGCTACCCGCATAGCAGTTTCCCGCGCACTCGACCGACCACCACCGCGGTGATCACGAAAACCATATTTTAAATCGTACACTTCATCAGCATGCCCTTGGCGATAGACATTTTTTAGTTTGTCGTAATCTTTGGAACGGTGATCCTTATTATAGATCAGTAAACTAATCGGTGTACCGGTTGTTTTACCTTTAAACACACCAGATAGAATTTCTACTTTGTCCTCTTCTAATCGGGCGCTAGTAATAAGGCTTTGCCCAGGACGACGGCGATCAAGATCTGGTTGAATATCTTTTTCAGATAGTGGAATTCCAGCTGGGCAACCATCCACCACACCACCAATAGCCACCCCATGGGATTCACCCCAAGTGGTTAGGCGGAATAATTGTCCAAAGGTATTACCGGGCATAGAGTTTGATTTGTTCAGCTGCTTGATACCGTAACATAGGTAAGCCATCCAGCACAACCTTGGCGTGCTGCTGCTTAGCCACCCGACATAATTTAGTCATTTTTCCATAATTACAGTCCATCACCACTTTCCCACGTAAACTCTCTGCTGGTACTAACAATTGGTCACGTACTGGGGTGGCGTTCACTAACACATCAAACGATGGCCCTACTTTACCTTTATTTTTTTTCACAGCATAAGCAACCGCTTTGGCTGCACCACCTTTACCAAGAATCAAAACCGTTTTCCCTGTCATATATTTACCAAGCGTTTTTTGGACTCCAATCCAGTCGGTATTGTACCCAGTTAACTGGTTGTTCTTTCTTACCAAGGTATTGACGGCACCAATTTTTCTGGCCGGGAGATCGATGCGATCACAATATTGCATCACATCGATTTTGAATGGTTTGGTCACAGACGCACCCGGCAACTGGAACCAGCTGAAGATGAACATGAATTGATCCAGATCATCCGTTTGCCATAGTTGATAGGTATACTTCTGTTTGCTGTGCAGTTTTGGACTTAAGCTGTGTTGAATGTCGTCACCGACTAACCCAAATACTCTCGTGGATTTCATCTCCTTAACTGTCAGCTGACCACTAGCTGTTTTGGTCGTTTTTGAAACAGCAGCGTAGGTTAACAAACTTCGATTATACAAACGAGTCATTAATCCCAATACTCCCATCCCCACTACAATCACCTTGCTACCATATTTTTTCTGTAATCTGGCGAGCGTATATAAATCTGCAACTGTATTAACCTGCGTAGCTATTTTTGGAATTGCTCGTCGTTTCAATATAGACCTAATTTTACTATCCAACATCTGAAATGATGGTGTACGTTTGTAATCATGGAACGAACGAATAGTTTTATTATTTATTTTTTGTCTTGAGCGATCATCAATATCGATATAGGCAACCTTAGGCAGGTATTTAGTTGGTCGTTTGATTGTATAGATGATTGGTAGTGTACTCGTTAATATGAGCTGTTTGAGCTGCTGATCTGTAAAATAATCTGTTCTCACTTCCAAAAAATCTGCACCACTCTTGAGGGCTGGTCTGAAATCTTGTGTTCTGGTGAGACTAACGGCGATCATACACGTTATCTGCTACAGCGTAATATCGTTTTTTTCGCTCATTCCAAACCTTGGCTAACTCGCCAGTAACCGTAGCATTCTTTTTTAAGGCTGGTCGATGGGATTGTTTAGCTAAGCGCTGACGCAAGACAGTCAGGGGGGCAGTCATCAATACAATATAATGTTTGTTTAGTAATTTTATATTACTTGGAAACATCAAGGTGCCGCCACCAGTTGCAATCACTGTATTTTTTTTGTTTGCTAGCTGTTTTATAACCTGATGTTCAGCCTTGCGAAACTGCTGCCAATTACCTGTAAATACCAAGCTGTCATCTGTATCGACGAATTTAGTTTTGTATTGTTTGGCTAGCTTTTTACCATACGTCGTTTTACCTACACCACGCATGCCCGTGAGCACAATAGTTTGATGTGCGGCTTGTTGTTTTATTTTTTGATAATCTTTCCAAAAAGTTGGATAGCTTTTTTTGACACAGGTTATATTATCTACACTGATGTTACCAATGGCTAAACCCAAAATACTGAAGGCCATGGCGAAGCGATGGTCGTTACCAGTTTCAATCATTACTGGACGGTTTGACTTTAACTTGGCTAAATTTTTTCTCAATAAAGCCAAGCGATCTGTTTCTTTATGTACCAAATGCCCGACTCCAGTGATCGTACTATTGCCGACCGCCCGCGACATTACGACTGCAGCTGATAATACGGCATCCGGGTAATCGGACATGTTGACGTGCACCGCCTTGAGCGGTTTTTCCCATGGACCAATCACGGTATTGCCCTTCACCATACAGCCCATCCGCTGTAATAACTGCTTGAATTTGGCGTCGGGTTGCAGCGTATCTAAGGGAATATTGGGTACAGTGATATGACTACCAGTAATAGCTGCCAGTGCCCACCAGTACGTAGCACTACTAGCATCACCTTCGACGGTATAGTTAGAAGCTTTGTAGCGTTGAGGCAGAATTAAGAATGAGGAATTACGAATGAAGACTTTAACTCCAAATTGTTTCATTACCTGTATAGTCATCTGAACATAGGGTGCAGATACTAGTTTGCCAGTTACCATAATAGTAACCTTCCTACCTAAGGTTGGAGCATACATCAACAAGGCTGAGATAAACTGACTACTCACCTTGCCAGTAATGTTAACTTTATTCTTCGTTCTTAATTCCTTGACTGCTCGTTCTAAATCTTGAATTGGTCGTTGACTCATCCGTTTATTACCGACGAGCTGACCATAGGGAGTCAGAAATCGTTTGGCGGTACCAGCATTACCAATATAGATTTGCTGACTACTATGTAACTTGCCTTTTGTTCCCTTAACTACGACATGATTCTGATATTTCTTAATCTGGACACCTAGTTTCTGTAGAGCTGCGATCATGTAATTGGTATCGTCACAATACACCACGTTTTTGATCGTGGATTGACCAGACGCTAAGGCAGCACATAACAGTGCCCGGTTCATCAGGGATTTTGATCCTGGAACAGTGATACTGTATTTGATTGGTTTCATTGCTGATAGCGATCGAGAAAGGCTGTCATCTGGCGCATAGTTACATTGCGTTCAATATGGATTTGCCCTAAGCGTTCTGGTAATACCAAAGTAATCATCTTGCCATGATGCTTTTTATCAGCCAACATCGCTTTGACGATTTGATCAGGTGGATAAGATTTTGCCAGTGTTGTGGGTAAATCAAATTCTCGTAATAAAGCTAACACTCGATTCCGTTCGGGCATGCGGCTATAGGCCGTGGCATAGGCTAACCCAATTGCAACTGCCTGACCATGCGGTAAGGTGTAATCACTTAACAACTCAAACGCATGACCAAAGGTGTGACCTAAATTCAATAACATACGTTCACGCTGTTCATGTTCATCCTTTTCTACAATGGCTTTTTTAATGACCACATTCATATCGATCATCGTTGTTAATACTTTGCCGTTACGTTGCTTGATTGCTTTGATATTCTTTTCTAACCAACTAAATAATTGTTTATCCAGTATCCCGTGTTTGATCACCTCGGCCATGCCATGGCTGAATTCAGCGGCCGGTAAGGTTTTTAAAAAGGTTGGATTAACCACGATGGCAGCTGGTGGATAGAACGTTCCAACCAAATTCTTGCCACTAGGTAAATCTACTCCGGTTTTTCCTCCAATACTCGAATCCACCATCGCAAGCAATGTGGTTGGCACCAAATAAAATTGGATACCTCTCATGAACAGGTTGGCAATCAATCCAACCATATCCCCAACTACACCGCCACCCACCCCGATCAACACCGTTTGGCGATCGCCACCAAGTTTAATCAGCTCATTACAGGCCCATTCTACAGTACTAAGACGTTTGTGTTGCTCACCACTCGGTAACACAATAATAGGAAAACGTTTAAATAGACGCTTTACCTGTGGTAATAGATTGGCATCACACAATACTACTGATGATTTGGGATAGCGCATAATTCGGTAAGTTGGTGAGTAAGTTCTTCTCCATCAT
>CAZSXL010000054.1:0-7275 GCA_964611225.1 uncultured Gammaproteobacteria bacterium | reverse complement strand
AACCTTAAAGACTAAACCAACGGACGGGCAGGTAGCTACCGTAGAGGTCGATGACATCCGTCAGGTGGTCGCCGAATGGGTGGAGAAAAGTAAGGAAGAGATACAGTAATCGTACCTCCCATCCCGCCCTACTCTTACCTCCCCCTGCCCCCTCCTCTGAGGAGTGGGGAATTCCGATATTAAAACCCTACCCCTTACCTTGCTGCGCCGTAGCGGCTTCGCAGAGGCGAGGAGGGGAGGGTGCCCTGAGCTTGTCCGGGCAGTTACGAAGTAACTGCAACGGATGAATCGAAGGGCGGGAGGGGTAAGGTTAATTGACAGGAACAGGTAAGTTGGTAAACTGTACCTACAACTTATTGATGACGATGACCTTGGACAGTGTGACCCAAGCGAGTGATCAAAGCCCAGAATGAAGTGAAACTGAGGGTGGTACCGTCCTGACAGCAAAGGGACCCCTCTACCAAGTCACTTTATTTTTTTATAAATTATTTTAGAAAGCATTCAAACCATTTCCCCTCTCCAGCAAGGAGAGGGGTCAGGGGAGAGGTCGCATTATGCACTACACCGATCGTATCTACGGCGCTACCGACATTACTGAACCAATTATTCAGGAGATTATTGCGTCTGAACCAATGCAGCGTCTGAAAAAAGTGAATCAGTACGGCGCTAGTTTTTACCGTTTCAGTCATCTGACCACGAATCGGTTTGAACATTGCGTTGGTGTCTATTTGTTGCTACGTAAGTTTAACGCTACCTTAGAAGAACAGATTGCCGGTTTATTACACGATGTTCCACACACCGCCTTTTCGCATGTTGTCGATTTTGTGTTTGGTGGCTCCGAGGTCGGCACCTTCCACGAAGAGTTCCACAAAGAAGTGATCATGGATTCTGAACTACCAGCAATCTTTGCTAAGTACAACATTCCACTAGACACCATCCTGGATAAACATAAGTTCCATTTGTTAGAGCGGGATCTACCAGATTTATGTATGGATCGGATTGATTATTTTTACCGCGATTTAGTAACCGACAACATGATGGATTTAGCAGCCGCCAACACTCTACTGGATAAAATGGTGCGGTTTGAAGATACCATCGTGTTTGAAGAGCAAGCAGCCGCCCGGCAATTTGCTGATCAGTTTCGGCGTGGCGATGAGCAACTGTGGGGACACCCGTTACAAGCCGCTTTATATCACCTATTCGCGGAAGCGCTAAAAACCGCTTTATTTGAAAATATTATCACCTTTAAAGATCTCTTTTCCATTGACGAGGTCGTCTATGAAAAACTAGCCCAGGCCAAGCATCCACTAATTACCAAAAACTTAAATTTAGTGAAACAGATCAAGGTGGTGGAAGACCCGGCTAAATATGATTTCTACATTAGAACAAAAATCCGCATGGTGGATCCGTATGTGTTAGTAGATGGGGAACTGGTGCGGTTATCTCACCTCGATACGGAGTTTAATGACATTCAAGAAGCGTATCGAGCCAAAAGACAATTAGGATATTATTTAAGGATTGTATGAACCTACCCAAAGCATTTGAATCTAAAGACTACGAAGACGCCATCTACAAACTGTGGGAAGAGTCTGGCAAATTTAATCCAGACAATATCGACTCGGACGAAAGTTTTACGATAACCTTGCCGCCACCTAATGCTACGGGCACCTTACATCTTGGCCATGCCATGTATGTGGTGCAAGATATTATGATTCGTTACCAACGGATGCAAGGCAAAAAAACCTTGTGGTTGCCAGGTACTGATCATGCTGCTATTGCTACCCAAAATCGGGTCGAAAAAGATTTGGCAAAGCTAACGCCACCGGTTACCCGGCATACCTTAGGGCGTGAACCATTCGTCAAGAAAGTGGAGGAGTTTGTGGAGTCGTCCCGCGATACGATCCGTAACCAATTGCGTAAGATGGGCTTCTCACTGGATTGGTCACGCGAAGCCTTCACTTTAGATGAGCCGCGTAAAGCTGCCGTCAGTGACCTGTTTATTCGTATGTACAATGATGGTCTCATTTATCGTGGTTATCGAGTAATCAATTGGTGCCCACGGTGCCAAAGTACATTAGCAGACGATGAAGTTGAACATAAAGAAACGACTGCTGAGTTAGTTACTTTTACGTATGATAAAAACTTTCCAATTCCAATTGCTACTACTCGGCCAGAAACGAAGTTTGGTGATGTGGCTGTAGCGGTACATCCAGAGGGTCAGTACCAAATGTTTGTTGGGCAGAAGTATCAGGCAGACTTTTTAGGTACGTCTTTGACGATCACTGTCATTGCTGATGAATCCATTGATCCAAATTTTGGTACTGGTGCATTAGGTGTGACCCCGGCCCACAGTAAAACGGATGAGGAGTTGGCTAAGAAACATGGCGTGGAATGGAACAGTAGTAATATAGTTATTAATGAACAAGGTAAGTTAATTCGCCCGTTTGGTCGTCAGGATGGTGCTCAGGCAGCGCGTAAAGATATTGTGGATGAACTGAGAGCGCAGGGTTTATTAAAACAAGATCCTGAAGTCATTCAACAAAATTTATCGGTGTGTTATCGCTGTGATACCGCCATCGAACCGTTGCCAAAAGTACAATGGTTTGTGAATGTAGATCATACCTTACCATCAGATCACACCTTTGCCGGAAAAACCTTAAAGCAAGTCGCAAATGAGGTGGTTGAAAACGGGGCAATTGAAATCATTCCGAATCGGTTTAACTCTACGTATTTTAATTGGATGAATAATTTACATGATTGGTGCATTTCGCGGCAATTGTGGTATGGGCATCGTATTCCCGCTTGGTACAACGAAGAGGCGATTAAGGTTCAATTGGAATCACCAGGTGAAGGCTGGCTACAAGATGAAGATGTGCTCGATACTTGGTTCTCATCCGGTATGTGGACCTTTTCGACCCTGTCTAAACCGGGTGATCTGAAAACGTTCCACCCTACCCAGGTATTAGAAACCGGTTACGATATTTTGTTCTTCTGGGTAGCGCGGATGATTTTGATGACTACCTATGCCTTGGGTGAAGTGCCATTTGAGCATGTCTATTTGCATGGTCTGGTGCGCGATAAGGAGGGGCGCAAGATGTCCAAGTCACTTGGTAACGGGATTGACCCCTTAGACATGATTGCCAAGTACGGTACGGACGCTTTACGTGTCGCCTTAGTTGCCGGCACTACACCTGGTAATGATTCTCGCTTGTACGAAGATAAAATCTCCAGTTACCGGAATTTTGTGAATAAAATTTGGAATGTGGCTCGATTCGTTCTGACCGTTCCACTGCCCCCTCCTGCAAGGAGGGGGATCGAGGGGGAGGTCGGAGAGGTGGGGTTAACCGATGCCTGGTTTAAATCGCGCATCGCTAAAGTGACGGAAGAAGTCACTGGACACCTGGAGCAATATCAGTTCAGTTTAGCGTCTGAACGCGCTTATGACTTTTTATGGCATGAGCTGGCTGATTGGTATATTGAAATCAACAAGTTCCAACCCAACCCGGCTTTAGTGCGCCACGGTTTAGAGACCGCCCTGAAGTTATTGCACCCGTTTGCACCGTTTGTGACGGAAGCGATTTGGCAAGAACTGTATCCTGGTCAGTTGTTGATGATAACCCCATGGCCCAAAACCAATGGGATGGATCGTGATGCCAAAAGTGAGGAGCAGTTTACCGCTGTGCAAGATATCGTTACGCAAATACGCAACTTACGTGGTCAGTATAAAATTCCCTACACTAAACAGTTTAATGTCTACGGTCAAAACGTCAGTGCAGAAGTGCAGGAAATCATTGAACAGTTGTGTAAAGTCAAGTTGGTGAATAAATCAGCACCTACCGGAGACACGACAGATATCATCAATGCCACTTACCACCTAACCGTCAGTTTAGGAGACTTGATTGATGTCACTGTCGAGAAACAAAGATTAGAAAAAGAACAGGCTCAATTAGAAAAATATATTACCAATCAAGAGCGGAAGCTAGGTAATAAGGAATTTACAGATAAAGCCCCAGTGGAGATTGTGGAGAAAGAGCAGGCCAGTTTAGAACAAAAGAAGGTGGAGCAACAAAAGATTAGAGAAGCGTTGGGGAGATTGGAATAGATCTCTCCCCGGCCTCCGGCCACCCCTCCCTTGCAAGGGAGGGGAAGGGGGAGAGATCTAATCAAACACCGTCACTCGCAACACCTCTGCGACAGAAGTGACACCCTCCACCGCTTTCAAGATCCCATCTTGAGCCATGTTCAACATCCCAGCTCGATGGGTAATCTCTTTCATTTGGTATTCCGACACATTACCCGATAAGGTCAGCGCTTCAATTTCTGGATTTTTGGTGAAGATTTCGTAAATACCAATCCGGCCTTTGTAACCCAAGTGGTTACATTGGTCACAACCCTTACCTTCATAAAATTTGAGGGTCGCTAAATCGGGTATCGGTTCACCAGAGTTTTCTGGAATAGCGGTGAGCAGTTTTTTAACCCGTTCCATGGTTTCTAAATCTAAGGTAATGACTTCTTTACAGCTGGGGCAGAGTTTGCGCACTAACCGCTGCCCGATCATGGCGTTCATGGCCGGAGCCAGTAAGAAGCCTGGCACACCCATTGATAAGAAACGCGGAATCGCACCGGCGGCATCATTGGTATGAATAGTGGACAATACCAAGTGACCAGTTAAGGCCGCTTGTACGGCTGTTTCGCCAGTTTCCATATCGCGGATTTCACCCACCATGATCACATTGGGATCTTGCCGCAAAATGGCGCGTAGCCCTTTGCCAAAGGTGTAATCTTTGGAATGGTCAATTTGCGATTGCGCAATCCCAACCATGCGGTACTCAATCGGGTTTTCTAAGGTGATAATTTTTGTATCCGGTTTATTCAGAGTATTCAAAATGGCGTACAGCGTGGTGGTTTTACCGGAACCGGTTGGTCCAGTGGTAATAATCATCCCCTGTGGTTTTTCCATCTCATGCTTCAACCGTTTGAAGGCTGAAGCGCGCAAGCCTAACTGTTCAAAGGTCAACCCAACGGACGACGATTTTAATAACCGCATCACGACCGATTCGCCCCAAGCAGTTGGCATGGTAGAGACACGAATATCCATCTTATCGTTATCCATGGCAATAGTGATACGACCATCTTGCGGGACAGAATCAATGTTAATCTTTAAACCGGAAATCGTTTTAATACGAGAGATCAGTTTTGGCCAAATGCTGGCTGGTATTTTAGCTGCCACTTGCAACAAACCGTCGACACGGTAACGAATGACCACATTATGCTCCTCCGCTTCAATATGAATATCTGATGAGCCGACATTTAAGGACATCGATACGATCATGGCGAACTTTTCCGTCATGTTTACCCCCATGAGTTTGCCTTCCAAGTCTTTAAAGGTGGGTAGTTCTTTTTGAAAACGATCTAAATCTTCTTTGGTCAGGTTGACGTTGGTTTCAATATGCCGTACCCGAGCGATGTTTTTATACAGTTTCAATACTTCTTCCATGCTATGGGTAGAAGTGAGGTAAATGGCAACACCAGCGCCAGGAAAATCATGTTGGATGCGAGCAATAATCTCATTCATATCGGCATTATCTGGTTGGCAGGTCGCGATTCTGATTTGTCCACCAATTTTAAAGAACACCACTGTCTCAATTTTCCTGGCTTGGTCTTCTGGAATCAGCGATAACACTTCCGGACCAACCGGAAAGCCTTTCAGGTTAATGTACTCTAAACCCAGTTCGGCCGCTTTGCCCTGGCAGACTTCTTCCAACTTCAACAACTGAATATCGTGCATTTTTTCCTGCAGCTTGATGGCCGGGTTGCTATCATCATCCGGCAAGTGCTTGCTGGTCGTGGTGGTTTGCGTCTGTTTGTTTTGTGCAATTAAATCCTCGATGCGTTGAATAGGCATGAAAGGATTATAGCATAAATAGATCTCTCGTACTTAACTTTACCCCGGCCCCCCACTACCTCACTCTAGAACGCAACCGATCATGAATCAATTGTTGCGCAGCCGCGGTGGTTGAAACCGGTATGGTGATGGTTACGAAATTCTGTTCACCTACTGGCTGCATATCACGGAACAGATCACCCGCTTGAATATAGGCCGCAGTGGCCAAGACCGCTTTAATAGTAGTGTGTCCAATGGCATCGGTTTGTTCATAGACAATATAGACATGCTGAGCATCCGGTGTGTTAATAATCAATTCATCAATGGCGGGCGCTAAATCAGCTGGGCTAGTATCCGTTTGCACAAAATCTTGGTGGGTTAACGTTGCCCACACTAATTTACGATCAGGATCCGATTGCAACTGTGCCAACACCCGACCCCACAGTTTCAATGCCGGCATCGTTTTGGTTTGGTATAAGTTTTTCACGATCTCTTCGCGGCGGGCTCCCGAAGCAATCAGATGACTGGCAATGGCGAGGGAGCGGGGAGTGACCGTATTGGTTTTAAAGGACTTGGTTTTAGAAATAATCCCCGTCAGTAGATGCGTGGCCATATACTCATCCAGCAATTCACCAGAATCTAAATGTTCCAGCAACTCAAAGATAATTTCTGAAATGCTAGTGGCTGTGACATGCACATAGTTCACTTGACCAAATTGTTCGTTGGCGGGATGGTGATCAATGTTGATCATCGGCGTATGGTGGAAAAATTCCGCGTTATCTTCAAAGATCTTGCCTAAACTAGCCAAGTCACGGCTATCCAAGACAATAATCAGGTCAAATTCATAGTCACCCGAAGAGGTACTAACATCACGTGTATCTAAATAACCGGCTTTGGGTGTGATATAAACATTCAACCGGCCGTTTTGAATATCATAGTTAATATCTTGCACGGAGGTCTTAGAGATATCAACCGACACAATGAATTTTTTTAAAGCCGACAACTCATGGCTGATCTCATCACTCTTCGGTAAGAATTTATGGTTATCTGGTAATGCAAACCCAGCGGCCACTACTTTGGCTTGTTTTCCCAATTTTTGCAGCACACCATAGATCGCTAAGCCAGAGGCAATTGCGTCGGTGGTTGGTTTGGCTGGTAAGCAAACGAGAATGTTTTTATGCTCACGCACCAAACTACTGATTTGTTGCTGAATCGTAAACGCCATAATGTGTCATAATGTGTATTGTTGCGTTCCCTTAGCCCTATTCCCCAATACTGACCAAAAGAACAGCTAAACGTATCACAAGATAGAATCTTGTCAAGTAGGGACAGAGCAATGGGAAAAATCAAGTTAGCAATGCACCACCCCCCTGTAGATAACTTTGGATGAC
>CAZSXL010000053.1:0-7494 GCA_964611225.1 uncultured Gammaproteobacteria bacterium | reverse complement strand
AAGACGTCGGTGGGGCCACGAAGATGGTGATGACCCACGTCGGCATCCCCAGCGGCTTCGTCGCACCGATCGAGTCAGATCTCGCCTGGGTGGTTGACAAGTTCCTGCCCACCCGCGAGCGCCCCATGACCCATGGCTTCTGCACTGCCTACCACGCGAACCAGCCGGTGGATCTGATCGCGCTGATCGTCAACCTGGAGGCGGACATGCGGGGGGTCTACAGCATCTTCGCCGGCGAACCCGACGCCTGTATCGAGCCCCCGGAAATCGAGCCCGGTGACTCCAACCCGATGTGGGCCCACCGGATTGTCGAGGCTGCCCACGATGCGCACCACTGCTACGCCTGTGCGTTGGCGGTGGTGAAGGTGCTCACCGGCTACCCCGATCAGATGACGGTGGTGTCACCCGCGCCCCCGCTCGTACCCCGCGAGGCGCACGCCGGTCCCTAATACGGGCTGGTGGCCAGAACTTCCCCAGGAGGACGGTTGACGTTCACGTCAGCTGCGGGAGTTGAGTGTAGATGTACACTCCTCCCAGTTCCTGTGTAGATAAGTAGTTTGTCTATAAAGGAATTGTCCGCTATCATAAACGCATATGAGACACAATGAATTTTTCAAATTTTACCTATGGTATATGGTGGCCGCCGCACTGCTAAGTAGCGTGCCGATGTTGCTCTGGGGGTTTACCGATAACGATCCAACGCCCAACAGCCCATTCGTCATCGTGCTGAATATAGTAGCTACGGTACTGGGTCTAGGTTCGTTTGTGTTAAGTATCGTTGCGCTGGTGCTGTTTGTGAAGCGGAAATATGCAAAAATCAGCTGGTTGTTACCGATTGGATATTTTATTACGGTAGTTGTTGGCTTTATCTTTAGTGCTGTTTACTCTGTCATGATGCTGGGTCAGCAATTTGAACAACTGGGACCGGATCCAGATCCAGCCGAGATTCAAGCTTTAGGTGAAGCGTTAAGCAGTGATATTCCATTACCGTTTGTGATTACTGCCTTAGTGCGCACTTTAATCATTGTCAGTCTAGCGGTGGTTGTGTGGGTGAAGAGTGCGGACGCCCAGTCTGTAGCGCGACCATTGACAAAATAATTCTTTTATTACATAATGTTCACATGATAAAACAATTTATACAAAAGACAGCCATCTTATCGACTTTATTGCTCGCTTCCGCCCAAATTGCTTCGGCTGCTTCGGCTTGGCCAGCAAACAACACGGCCACAGCTAACATTGCTTCCGGTTTAACTGCATACAATAGTACCGCTGATGGTTTTGAAGCCAGTGGTGCAGAGTATTTAACTAACTATGGTTACATCGTCAACGGTGATGATGGAGATCTCGCAGTGTTGAGTAGTTCTGGTTCAGTACTTGAATATTGGTTTCCAAGCGGAGATTTAGAAGATGTTACTATTACAGATACAACAGTTACTGATCGCAAGATTTATCTTGCCAATGAAACTGGCAGTAAGATTGAAGAATTCAGCCTCTCCAGTGAACAAAAAACAGGTTTGGCTTGGACCCTATCAGATTTACCTGTCAGTGGTTCAGATGGTCTAGAGGCTTTGGCTTATATACCGGCAGCTTATGCTCCGGCTTCCTGGGGAACTGCCCAGTCTGGCGGATTTTTCATTGCTGCATCCCAGGCTGAAGCTAAATTACGTGTTTATACTTTTAACCGCAGCAGTAGTGCCTCCGTTACATCCATTAAACAGATTACGGTAGATTACACTAATGTCGCAGGTTTAAACTATAATACTGCAACTGGTTTGTTATATATTTTGTTTGATGGTGCAGACAGACTGAAAGAATACAATTTAACCACCGATACCATTGTGAGTAGCTATTACTTGCCGACCTATGGAACATCATCTTCCGATGAAGGTTTTGTCATTATTCCGGATTGTACCACCAATAAAGCCCAAGTTGTGCTAACAAATGATGCTGTTTCCAGTAGCGTTAATGTCTATGCTAATTATCCAATCACTTGCACGGTGACCACCCCGACAGTGATCGATGCTGATGCTGACGGTGTGGCTAGTACCAGTGATTGTAATGATAACGACGCCACGATTTCGAGTAATCGAACGTATTATCGTGATGCCGATGGAGACGGCTTAGGATTAAGTTCATCTACTACTTCAGTTTGTTCTCTAACTGCACCCACTGGCTATGTCTCTAATAGTTCGGATAGTAATGACAGTGACTATGACAATGATGGTGTTTCCACTAGTAGCGATTGCAACGATACCAGTAGTTCTATTTCAGCCTATCAAACCTACTACCGTGATGCGGATGGCGATGGCTTAGGAACCAGTGCTACCACCTCCGTCGTCTGCTCTTACACAGTCACTAGTGGATATGTGACTAATAGTTCCGATAGTAACGATGCGGATTATGATAACGATGGCGTCAGTACAAGCAGCGATTGTAACGATGCCGATAGTGCGGTAGCTAGTTTGCTAACAGTCTACCAAGATTTTGATGGCGATGGCCTCGGTAATGCCGCTGTTTCACAACAAGTGTGTGCTACCACTGCTCCAACTGGCTATGTCACTAACAGTTCAGACACTGATGATTCTGGTGTTGTACCCGAACCTACTCCTGAACCAATCCCAACCTATGCAGCGGTAGAATACCTAGCTAACAGTATCGATGACGATGGTGATGGTTTAATCGATGAGTGGAATACATTGACCGCCCCTGGCGTCCATCCAGTGTATAGCTCATATGATGCTTCCAGCACCTCGCTGTATGCTAGTACCGTGACCAGCATTGCCGGAGCCAGTAACGGCGCCATTAAAGTGAAATTTGCCGATGGTAGCGGTTATCGTTATACCGTGTTCTCGGTCACCACTAGTCGTGTCACTAAAGTCAGTTCATATAATGGCACGGCTTATCTATTAGTGAAGAATGCCTCTGGTCGAAAAACTGCTTTGGTCAATGCCTATACCGGTGCCGTCAGTGATGTCATCTCTTCCGCCAAAGGTTCCGCTATCACTTTGCACTGGAAAACTCTCACATTGCACCACAAATAACACCACCCGGCTTGACACAAACGCCCTCTTGCGTTATCCTTATTCAGGTTTATTAAATTCTATCGGTACTCTGGATTGTGGTTATGTCCGTGAGCATCGGTAACATAACAACACAATACCATCATGAGTACATCTCCTGTGCCAGCGACATTCGCTGACCTTGGCGTGATTCCAGCGGCTTTAAAGCTGCTGCAACAGCGTCATATCAACATTCCTACACCCATCCAACATCAGGCCATCCCGCCAGTTATGCAGGGCCATGATGTAATTGGGTTAGCCCAAACCGGTACCGGTAAGACCTTAGCCTTTGTCTTGCCCACGGTGATGAAACTAGCTGGTCGCAGTGGCCAAGCGCTTATTTTAGTACCGACCCGTGAACTGGCTCAGCAAATCGCTGATGTCTGGCAGTGGTTTGAACGCGATGCCAACTTGCCGTTTGCGGTGATTATTGGTGGTGCCGCCATGGGACCACAATTGAGTGCCTTAAAACGGAATCCGCGCTGCATTATTGCTACCCCTGGTCGCTTGCTCGATCATTTACGGCAACGCACGGTGCGTTTAAACGAAGTCAATACGGTGGTGTTAGATGAAGCCGATCGCATGTTCGATTTAGGCTTTGCTCCACAAATTCGAGATATTCTGAAGCAAGTACCCCCAATTGAGCAGCGTCAAACTTTATTGTTCTCCGCTACTATGCCCAGCAGTATCGTCTCCTTGGTGAAGCAGAACATGCGCACCCCAGTGTCGATTGAAATTGCCACCAGTGGCAGCACGGCAGACAATGTGGAACAAGAATTTGTCGTGGTGGAACCTGGTCATAAAAATGCTGCTGTCTTTGAACTCATTGCCGATAAAAAAATAACCGCTTTGATTTTTACCCGCACTAAGCATGCCGCTAAACGGTTAACCATGATTCTGCGTGATCGTGGTTGGCGCGCCGAAGAACTGCATTCCAACCGCTCACTACATCAGCGTAAACAAGCCTTGTCAGCTGTCCAGCAAAAACGTTCTACCGTGTTAGTAGCCACTGATATCGCTGCCCGTGGTATTGATATTGCGCATTTGGATTTAGTGATTAACTACGATTTACCAGAACAAGCCGAAGATTACGTCCATCGTATTGGCCGGGTCGGTCGCGCTGGGCGCAGTGGTAAGGCGGTGTCGTTGGTACAATCGGATCAATCTGATTTACTGCGGCGCATTCAGCGCTTTGTCACTAAGCCATTAACGCAAGCGAACCTGACTACAGTCAAGAGTCCAGAGTTGCTGGTGACTTCAGGTTCCTCATCAGGTGGCCGCAGTTTTGGCGGCCGACGTGGTGGTGGTTCGTCACGTGGCGGTGGCGCTAGACGTCGCCCATTCCAGCGCAGACGGTTTAGTTAAACGATCGACAGATAATAACCCCAGGTGTAAAACCTGGGGTTATTGATTATGTGATATTCATTTCAAATCGCTCGTGGCCACTTTCACACCTAGTGCAATCAACACTACGCCCATCGCGCGATCAATCCAATGCTTGTATTTCTGGAAACGCCGTTGGACCGGTGCTAAAGTCAATGCTGTACTGACGAGCATGAACCAACTCACTGCCACAACGGCCATCACTGCAGCATAGATAAACTGTACGCTAATCTGTGTGCCAGGACGCATCACCACGGTAAATAGACTTAAGAAAAACAAGGTCGCTTTAGGGTTAAATAGATTCGTAATCAATCCGCTGCGGAAGGCTTGCCAAGCACGGATGGAGTGATGCTGCGCTGTTACCGTCTGTGTCGCGCCTGACTTACGGGATAACAGTGCTCTGACACCAATGTAGATCAAGTAGGCGGCTCCGGCGTATTTCAAAACGTTCAGCGCTAACACCGATTGCGTAATAATAAAGCCCAAACCAAGAATACAATACGTCATGTGCACCAGGCAACCCAAACCAATTCCCAGCGCTGTGTAATAACCGGCGCGTTTACCACTACCCAAACCGTGATTCACGGTTACAATAAAGTCTGGTCCAGGGCTAATTAAGCCCAGAATATGAACGCTCAGTAAGGTGATGAAGTCCAACCAAAATAACTGCATGATAACTTATTGTACTTTGACCGTCACAACGTCGGAAGTAGAGGTAGTATACTCTTCGGCGGCTTTACCGGTGGGAACGTATTTTAATTTATAGCGGGTAGTTTTTTTCACGTTTGTTTGAAAAATAGCCTTCCCTTTGGAGTTGGTACGATCTGCGTCTACTTTTCTCCAATCACCATGAACTTTTTTCCACAAGGTCACTTTTTTATGTCTTAATTTTTTTGCTGTAGCGGCATCGGTTAACGTGGCTGTCAGTTTATGGCTTGACTTCTTGGTACTAAAGGCTGCCTTGCCCTTGATATCATAAGCACCACGGGTGTTGCCAGCCATTAAGCCGTCAAACAGTAGTGCATTAAAGGTTTCATTTTCTAAGCCAGTGTAATAGATACCCCAAGTGTTACCGCCATCCGTTGATTTCCACACTGTACCGGCACCAGTTTCAGTATTGGTTCCAGCCATATACAGGGTGCGGGTAGAGCCTTGTAGGGTAATGACACGATATTTAGAGGCCTTGTCTAAGCCGTTGTCCTCCACGGCAGATAATTCTGTCCAGGTCGTACCACCGTCGGTACTTTTATACACCCCACCATCAGAGTGCTGGTTGCTATCAAAATCCGAGGCGGTAGCATACAGGATATTGGCATCATCAGGGTCCGTGGCTAAACTAGTAATTTGCTCATCTGGAGAATCAGCTAAGTGTGTCCAGTCAGTACCGTCATATTGATAAATACCAGTGGCTGAATCATCATTAATATCTAAAGCACCAGCACCAACAAACAAGTTGCCAGCGGCTGTTACGACAGCGGCTTGACCCGCAGCAGCATCAGCAATTGCTAAGTCAGTCCAAGTAGCGCCACTATCCGTACTCATCAAGACAGCTCCAGTGATCGCATCTAGCACGTTTTGGGTCCCGCCAACTGCATAGAGGATACTTGAATCAGTGGGGTCAGACACTAGTTTTTTCACGGCATAATCGCTATTCCAGTCTGTCAGTGTATCCCAGTTTTCTCCTCCGTCTGCGGTGCGATAAATGTTAGTATAGCCACCCACTACAACAATGTTGCTATCAGCTGGGCTCACCCAAACAGCGTTTGGATAGTAATCATAATTAATTGGAAATGCCCAAGTGGGAGCATCATCCGTAAAATTAGTGGTTTTCGCTAAACCAGCCCCCGTTGCCATCCACACGGTGGCTTTATCAAGCGATTGACTCATGTCACGGATGGTCACAGCTGTAATGCCGGTGTTGGAATCTGTCCAGTTGTCACCACCATCTGTGCTAATGGCTACTGCCCCAAAGGTGCTGCCATATAAACGATTGTCATCAGCAGAATCTGCCCAGACTGTACTCACCCGATTAGACGGTGTAATGGTATTCACTGCATCCCAGGTCAGACCACCGTCATCCGAGTAACCAGAACCAAGATAAATTCGACCAGTGGAATCCGTCGTCATGATTCCAACGGTTCCGGGGCTGACATCAAATTGATCCCAAGTGGCCCCACCATCAAAACTTTGCCAGGGGTCTACATCTTCTCCATAACTAAGCATAATCAGATGATCGGCATCATTTGGATCTACTCCAATAGTCGTGTAACGGTTAGCAATATCGTCTGTATTCGCTTCCGTCCAAGTAGCACCTGCGTCGGTGCTTACATAGAGTGTGCCGTTGTTATTATCGTCTAATACGGCATATATTGTAGGTTCATTGGTAACAGTTGCTAACGACAATACGTAACTATCGGCTTGAATCACATCACTGACTGTAAAACTATCCCCTAAATCTGTACTGATCATGACCGTACCATCATTTCCGCCCACGATTAAAATGCCTTGGGATAAAATAAAATTATTACCATTTTGCCCCACTTCATCTGCCCCAATTTCAGTTAAGGTTGCGCCATGATCGGTACTTTTAAATAAGCCATCACTAATCAACAGATAGACATTACCATCTTCATCCAACTCAACGCCGCGTGGTTCACCAAGATCATAGACAGAGGCATCCAGACCATGCCAGGTAGCACCATCATCGTCAGACCGGAAAAAACCATTGGGCGAATACATGGTGACATACAGGTTGTCACTATCCGGGTCAGAGGCGACATCGCGTGTTTCACCACCATACAGGCCTAAATTGGTGGCCGTGGCGCTATCTTGGATGATTGTCTCGGCTCGTCCGATCAGTGGCATGAGGGCTAAACCGGTCGCGATGAGTGGTAACCAACGTGATGACATATGGGTTTTTATTATGAATTGTATCTGTACAGTATAGCACAAGGGTGGTATACTGTGGCAGTACTCTTGACAAAATCCTGAATTCGTGATAAGTAATATCAGTAAGTATTAAATTCAATTGCATGAAAAAACAACCAGAACG